>JBAYFA010000078.1:0-5924 GCA_041667425.1 Bacilli bacterium | reverse complement strand
TGGTCAACGCTCTATTTGGATTAGACGTTATTCTGCTACCCTTGTGGATATTAGTGGAAATAGTTTTGATCAATCGGGTGACCAAAATTATGGTGGAGGCGTTCAAATCGAAGTTTGGATTCCGGGACAAACCACTGAAATTATATTAAAACGAAATGAATTAAAAAATATTGGTGGATCATTTGCCTTTAGAATCAATAATGCGACTACTTGGACAGGGAGCGAAACATGGAGTGCTCTTATTCGTTATAATGCGTTCATTGACATGTATAATACGGCTCCATATGATGATTTCGTCCAAGCATATTCAACAGCAGCTGCTCATTTAATCGATGCTGATTTCAACTTATTCTTCCAAAATGGTGAATCTATTGTTCCTGCTGTGGATAGAATGCCTTTTGTTGGGTCTTATGGCAATCAAATTACAACCTTTGAAGCCTTAGAAGAAGCTATTTTATTTGATATGATTAATGAATCAGGAGATTCTTTATTAGTAGTAGGAACTCATGAAAAAATAACAAAACTGACTTATGCAACGCTTGCTGAAGCTTATACTGCTGCGCAAGCTAACGATACTATTCTATTGCTTCCAGGAACGTATTCATCTGATATGACGATTGCAAAAGACGATTTAACCATCGTTTCTTTGAATGGTGAAAAAGATCCAACTGATCTCACTCAAACTCGTCAAGCTGAAGCCGTGATGACTGGTAAAATTACATTGGGTAAAGAACTTAAAAACTTTACTATCAGTGGAATTATGTTTACAGGTAATGCGCAAATTGTGAATACTATTGGAAGTGTTGGATCAGCAACGGTTCCTTTAAAGAATATTGAAGGATTTACATTTGCAAACAACATCGTTGAAACAGGATTGGCTTCTGGAAATGGATTCATTTATTTTGTTGAAGCAGCTAGTTCTTATAGCCATGATCTTGTTTTTGTAAATAATACATTTAAAACAACCAATACGGCAACAACATTGTCGGCTATGGTATACATAGACAATGTTGTTAATCTAACCATTGTTGACAATGTTTGTAAAGACATGGTTGGCGATGCGTTCTATGTCTATGATACCACCAAGGGGTTAAGTGGTATTGTATTGGTTGCTGGCAATCATTTTGAAAATATTACTGGTAGTGGTTTCTGGGCAAACTGGATGTCTCCACTTCCTGGAGAAATTGGAAAAGTTAGAATTGTTAACAATCAATTTAAGAATGTGGATGATTATGGTGTGTATCTTGGAAGAATGAATAACTCTGATTTCTATTCAGAAATTTCTATTCTTTATAATACATTTGAAACAATTGGAACTGGTGTCCATATGGCACGTGTTCATAATAATTCACATGTTCATATTAACTATAACAAATTCTTAGCCATTCCTGTGACTGCTTACGTGGTTGATGAAAAACGTTCTGACACAAGTAGCCCCGTTACTTTGGATGCGACGATGAACTTATATATGAATGCGGGTGTTGTTGTGACTCCAGATGCAGCTAAATTCTCTGGGGCTCCAGATTATGCAGGTGCTTATACAACAGAAGCAGAAGTTCCTGTTTATTTAGGAGAAGGAGAACTTATGATGAATACATTAGTGATTGATGCGATTGTTGGACATGTATATGTAGCTGATAAGTATCAATTGACTTATACCTTTACTCCAGAAGAAGCCACTGCTACTGATGTGATTTGGGATTCAAGTGATATTACTGTTGCAACGGTGTCTGAGTCGGGTGAAGTGACAGGATTAAAATCTGGAACGGTTGTTATTACTGCGACCTCAGCTGATAATCCAACATTAAAAGCGACAATTGAAATTACCGTTACAGTATTTGAAACCATTGAACTACGTCATGCGGACAATGGTGTGATTAAAGTTGGAGAAGCCTCTACCCTCACAGCCATGGTTTATCCGTCTTCAATTATAGATACTATTACTTATGTTAGCAACACGCCTGCGATTGCGACCGTATCTACGACTGGTGTAGTTACCGGTGTTAGTGAAGGAGTGGTCGTCATTGAAGCAGCGATTGGAACTCGTATTGTTGCAACCATTACGGTTGTTGTTAAAAACGAACCGGTGTCTCAAGTAGATCCTATTCAATTCTTAATTGATGCTAATGTTGGGAATGCGCTAATGCGCAATGTTACCACATTTGGTAGTACAACGAAGACTGAACTTGTGTATGGGGCTGTTTCAAAAATTTGGTTTAGTGATGTAGTTATTATTGAAGCCTTGGCACCTATTGGCTCTTCTCGTCCCGGTGAAAAATTAACATCGTTAGAATTTATTATTATTCATGATACTGGAAACAATTCTATCGGTGCTAATGGGTTAATGCATCGTAATTATCTTATCAACAATGACCCGGGAGTTTCTTGGCATTATGTTGTTGATGATGAATATGCTTATCATCAAGTTCCAAATGATGAAGTGGCTTATCATGCTGGAGATGGTTCTAGACCATTTGGGTTAACGGATACGGGTGTGCTTGCAACTACTGAAAAACCTGTTTTGACCATTTCAGCTGATGGATATTATGAATTTAACGGGACTAAATCAACTGTTTTAGCTCCTAAATCAGACACAAATGCGATTTTAACGACATCTGATATTACTCCATCTGGTATTTATACAACGATTGGGACAAATAACAATTATTTCATTAATAATTCTTATTACAATACCACCTATAAGAAAATTTCAAATCAAGGTGGAAATCGTCATAGTATTGGAATTGAATCTTGTGTTGATCAAGGATCAGATTTATATGCAACATGGCAAAATTTTGCTAAATTAGTGGCACAGTTGCTTGATGAAAATGATCTTGGGTTAGACCGTGTTCTTCAACATAACAATATGAGTGGAAAAAACTGTCCACAAACATTGAGAATGGCCGATTTGTATTCTTACTTCATGGAAATGATTGCTTATGAATATGAGTTAAGAACCACTTTCAAAGACTATACTTTTACGTTTGTATCTAATAATCCATCGATTGTGAATAACACTGGTAAGATTATTAATAAACCAAAAGCAACAACGGAAGTTAGTTATACCGTGACAGTGACAGGTCCAAGCTCTTATAATCAATCTGTTACTTTATATGCCACTATTCCTGGAACAAAAATTCTTGGATAGTTAAAAAGCAAAGAGCCACTGCAAGCAGTGGCTCTTTTTTCATTTACTTATTGATGTTCTTGTGATACAATAAACTATCCTTTTAGAAAGGGTGTGTGTTATGTATATATTGACTTTAAAGAAAAATGAAGAAAAACGTTTATTAAATGGTCATCCATGGGTGTATGCTAATGAAGTGTCCACTATTTCAGGAGAAGGGACTCCTGGGAGTATTGCAAAGGTCTGTGGGTCTGATGGCCGTTTTATCGGTTTGGGATACATCAACCATCAATCTAAAATTATTGTTCGTCTTTTGAGCCGTGTTGATATTGAAATTGATCGTGTGTTTTTTTATAATCGCATTGATGAGGCTAATCAATATCGTGTGCAACTTGGATATGATGATAATTATCGGGTGGTTTTTGGAGAATCAGATCTTCTTCCTGGTTTGATTGTTGACAAGTATGGACAATATTTAGTTGTACAAATTCTTACCTTGGGAATAGAGATTCGCAAAGAAATGTTCATTGAAATTTTGGTAGAAATTTTTAATCCTCTTGGAATATATGAGAGAAGTGATGTGTCAGTTCGTGAAAAAGAAGGATTGAATCAAGCCAAAGGTGTATTATATGGTGAAATTCCTCCTCGAATTGAAATTCAAGAAAATGGACTAAAAATGCTTATTGATGTTGAAAATGGACAAAAAACAGGATATTTTCTCGATCAAAAAGACAATCGCAATCAACTAAAATATTATGCAAATAATAAAGATGTCCTCGATTGCTTTTGTAATAGTGGTGGCTTCTCATTATGTAGCGCTTTGTATCACGCTAAAACGGTGACAAGTTTGGATATATCGCAAAAAGCTCTTGATCAACTCAAAGAAAATCAAGTCTTGAATCAATTAAATAACATTACGACTGTGTGCTGTAATGTGTTTGATCAATTGCGACTATATCATCAAGAAAACAAGCAATTTGATCTCATTATTTTGGACCCTCCTGCTTTTACTAAATCTTATGATACGGTTAAAAAGGGGATGAAAGGATATCGTGATATTAATATTCAAGCTTTGAAGCTCATTCGAAAAGGGGGATTCTTGATCACTTGTAGTTGTTCACAACACTTAACTCTCCCTTTATTCTTAACGATGATTCAAGAAAGTATTACATCAACCGGTGTGAAAGCACAAATTGTTGAAATTAGATCACAAGGAAAAGACCACCCTTTATTAATTGGGGCGGATGAGGCATGGTATTTAAAAGTGGCCATTCTTCATATCTTATAGGAGTCGTTTGATGAAAAAACGTATTAAAAATTCTCTAAAAATTATTTTTGTATTAGTTCTTTTTACGTGGTTGGTTCTTGCTCTTGTTCCACCCAAAGCAAATTTTCAAGGAGACAATCCCTTGCTTATTGAAATAGGTACTAGGCCTTTGCTCATTGCTCATGGTGGAGGAAATCGTGAATTTCCTGATAATACCCTTGAGGCGTTTTATAACGCCTATTCGATTGATCCTGATTGTATGATGGAAACTGATGTTAGTATCACCGAAGATGGAGTGATTATTCTATCTCATGATACGAGCCTTGATCGCAAGACCAATACGATGGGACAAATTGAAGATCATACCTATCAATCATTGATTGCTGATGAAGTGGATTTTGGTTATGAAAATAGTGATGGAGTGTTAACTGTCTATACCAATTACCTCGATCAAACGGTTAGCCCAGTTGATGTGACTTATCCAATTGGCATCACACCTCGGCACTTATCAAAGTTTTTGGTGACAACATTGGAAGATTTAATTAAAGCATTTCCTACTAATCAAATTAACGTTGAAATTAAACAAAGTGGTGAAACTGGAAAAAGGGCTCTTGAAGCTGTTTTTACATTATTAGAAGATTTAGATGAAGATTATCACACGTTTGATCGTATTGTGTTGGCTTCTTTTCATAATGAGGTCTATCAAGAACTAGAAATTTATCAACAACAAATTAATTCTAGATTGATGTTCTCTCCAGCAACTAATGGAGTTGCCACCTTCTATTTTTTAAAACTTTTCCGTATTGATACTTTGTTTACCAATCCGATAGCCGTTTTTCAATTACCTGTTCGTCAATATAATATTAATCTTGCATCAAGGAGTGTTATTAATGCGGCTCATCGTCACAACATCGCTGTTCATTACTGGACAATTGATGATGAAGCAACGATGAAATATTTAATTGAAAATGGGGCTGATGGAATTATGACTAATATTCCCACTTTATTAAAGCAAGTTTATGATGAAATCTTTCCTTTATAAGATGAATATACTTAATTTATTATTTATGACCGCTTTCTATGAAAGCGGTTTTTATGAGGGCATTGATAGTGAAAATAATTATTAGGTATGTTATAATTGTTTCAACTCACTTTCAATGAGGTGATTTTATAGAAATGAGGTTTGTTATGAAAGCTTGGAGAAATTTTAATGTAGGTCAATGGAGCGAGCATATCAATGTTCGTGATTTTATACAAAGTAATTATATTCCTTATGAAGGCAATGGTGATTTTTTAGTAGGTCCATCGGTTAAGACGAGTCAACTATTGGATCAGTTTCAGGCATTATTAAAGGAAGAACGTCAAAATAAAGGAGTATTGGATGTTGAAACAAGTGTGGTTTCGCAAATCACATCCTATGAGGCCAGCTATATCGACCGAGACAATGAAGTGATAGTTGGACTTCAAACCGATAAACCTTTAAAACGTCCTTTTCATCCTTTTGGTGGGATTCAAGTGGCGGTTAAAGCA
>JBAYFA010000077.1:0-5947 GCA_041667425.1 Bacilli bacterium | reverse complement strand
TATCCTCCTTTAGAAAAAGGATTGCATCGTAAAATTCGCCATATGGCAAGAAAGGTTGCTTTGAAAAAATTGTGTTTCTCATAAGCTTCCACTGCATATTGTGAACAAGTGGGGGTATATCGACAATGAGGTTGATGAGGAACATGTTTTTGATAAAAATGGATGCAACGAATCATAAATTTTTTCATAATAACACCTACTTTTCATTATAGCTCAATATAATCAAAATTGCAAGAATCAACCTTTTTATCAACTTGGTTGATTCTTTTTTCATGGTAAAATCATTTTACTTTTATCGGTTTCAATGGTATAATAAGAAACGTTAGTGAGGTTGTTATGAAGATTGTCGTTGTTAGTGATAGTCATCGTCATCCTGATGTGTTAGAAAAAATCGTCACGTTAACTCAAGCGGATTATTTTCTTCATGCGGGAGACAGTGGCGTACCCGAAGCGCTTCTTCGCCCCTATTTGTCTGTTAAAGGAAATTGCGATTTTTATGCTTATCCTTTGGAACGAATTGTTGAGGCTGGAGATGTTCGAATCTATCTTCATCATGGTCATGTTTATTCGCTTTCGAAAATGATTGAAAAAGCCAAACAACTTAATTGTCATATTGTAATCTATGGTCACACGCATGTACCGAAGTGGGATCAAATTAATGGAATGCATGTGATTAATCCGGGAAGTGTTGCCTTTCCAAGAAGGGGGAGCCAAAAAAGTTATGCCGTTATTACATTTGATTCACCCGCGACTATTCATTGTACTTTTATTCATTTGTGAGGGTCCTTATGCGAGATAATAAGAAAATTGATTTATATACTAAAGAAATGGAACGAGCTTGCCTTATTCTTCATGAGGCACTTGACCTTGATTTTTTTGATTGTTTAATTCGAGCTGGAAAAGATTTGCTCGATGATGTTGATGAATCTGGGTTAGAACAAGAAACTGTTAAAAAATTAGACGATATTTATGGACGTATTCGTAAGGTTACTTTTGTGAATGAAGAAGTTCGATTATCGATGGAATTATTGATTGTTAAAGCGTTTAAGCATCGAAATTTATATAGTTTATCCCTGATGACACCGGATGCTATTAATTATTTATTTGCTTATTTTGTTGGGAAATTATTTATTCCCAATCGTACCATCATTGATGTGGCACTTGGGACAGGTAATTTATTGATGGCCATTGCTAATTATTTATCTTCTCCTGTTAAATTTGTTGGTATTGAAAAAGATCCATCACTTGCTCAATTGGCGCGACTTAATGCTGATTTGCAAGGAAATCTCGTTCAAATTTATGCCAACGATTGTTTGGATCCACTGAATGAGCGGGCTCAAATAGTAGTTGGAGATCTAGATTCGAATGGTGGAGAAGCCTATTTTCCATATGAAGTGGTATTACAAACGTTGACTTTCTTAGATGAAGAAGGAATATTCATTATTTTGATTGATAATGATTTCTTCAATCAACCATCCATCGAAACTTTTAGAAGTCATTTTACGGGAACGATGCTTGGACTTATTGTATTACCTGAGACATTGTTTCAAAATAATGTCATTGGGAAAAGCATCTTATTGGGATGTAAAAAGTCTCTTACTTCGTATGAGATGATGGTGACGAGTTTTCCAGGTTTAAACCAAACAGAACAATTAAATAATACCATTGATACACTAGACCAATGGATAAAACAACTGAAAGGAATGATACTATGAAAAAAATTATGGCTGTCAATGCTGGGAGTTCATCTCTCAAATTCCAATTATTAGAAATGCCTGAAGAAGTCGTTATTACAGAAGGAAATGTTGAACGCATTGGGTCAGACGACGGAATTTATTCTATAAAAATAAACGGAGTTAAAGAACGTAGAGTTCTACCAGTGAGTGATCACGCAGTTGCCGTTGATTTAGTACTTCATGATTTAATTCAAAAGGGAGTTATCCACAACTTGGAAGAAATTTCTGGCATTGGGCATCGTATTGTTCATGGTGGAGAAAGTTTTGACCAATCCGTATTAGTGAATGAGGATGTTATTAAAGAAATCACTCGTTTGTGTGATTTAGCCCCTCTTCATAATCCTGCCCATTTGGTCGGAATTAAAGCCTTTATGAAGGTTCTTCCTAATACTAAACAAGTGGTGGTATTTGATACGGCTTTTCATCAAACCATGGCTCCAGAAGCCTATTTGTATGCCGTTCCTTATGAATGGTATGAAAAATATGGTATTCGTAAATATGGAGCTCATGGCACTAGCCATCAATATGTTGCACAAGAAGCAGCAAAAATGATGAACAAACCATTTGAAGAATGTAAAATCATTACAATTCATCTCGGCAATGGAGCCTCACTTGCTGCCATTAAATATGGTAAATGTATTGATACATCAATGGGACTAACCCCTTTGGGGGGCATTCCTATGGGAACACGGTCTGGTGATATTGACCCAGCGGTGATTGAATACATTGCGAAGAAAGAACATCTATCAATTACCGAAATTTTAACAATTTTAAATAAAAAATCTGGATACCTTGGTATATCTGGGGTGTCAAATGATTCGCGTGATTTAGAAAAAGGGTTAGAAGAGGGCAATGAACGATGTAAATTGGCACTAGATCTTCAATATAAACGCATTGCTGATTTTGTTGGAAGTTATTATGTCTATTTAGGCGGAGTCGATGCGATTGTCTTTACTGCAGGCATTGGTGAAAATTCTAATCGTTGCCGTTCTGAGATTGTTCGTCGTCTTAGTGTCTTGGGCATGACTTTGGATGAAGAGGCCAATGATGTTCGCAGTCAGAGAAGGCTTGTGACCACTGCCGATTCTAAAGTGAAAGCCTATTTAATTCCTACCAATGAAGAATTGGTTATTGCTCGTGATACTCTTCGAATTATTGAAGCGTAATTACCGATTGAATAAATCGCCTATAGTGGCGATTTTTTTATATTTCAAGATGAATCAATTTCTTGATTCGGGGAAAATTCGGTTATGCTCTTATTTTAATGACTCATTATAGAACCATTTTTTTATGAAGTAAAAAACCCTTCCTTTCATAATATATGAATAAAGAGGTGATAATATGAAAATATGGTTGATACTTTTATTAGCATGTGCATGTCAAAGCATAATTCTCCCTTCAAATGAAATGGGCGATGTGTTGATTGTTGAAGTGGGGATTGGAACTGATGATCTTCTAGAACTCGACGGTTATCAAATCGTTACCAATTCAGTGGATTGGATGCGATGTGGACAATATGAAGTTATTTATTATTGCATGGATGAACCACAATACTTTTCTAAAATGGTTCATATTATTGATGCTGTGGATTTAGATGAAGGGCTTACCCTTTATCAAGACGTCTCACTTGGAGATGTGGGAACTTTCACCTATAAAGTCAAAGATTGTATTGATGAAACCGATGATTCATATTTTTTGGTGGGGTCTGTTGATTTACATGAATCTCATAAACAAACCATTCTCCTTCAAGAATACGCCTTTATTCGATATTATCGAAACGATGAACTATCTTTTGAAAAAATATTTACTCTATCATATGGATATATTTCATGGGGACAACTGAGTGAGGCGGGATTGATCTATTATTTAACATATACAATGGTTGAGAATACTAATGTTCAATTGGGAGAAATTACTCGCAATGGCATTGTGCTGCGATCATGTGATTTTGGTGGAAGTGGTAATGAGATTGGGTATAATGCCTTTTATGACGATGGAAAGATTACGCTGTTGTTTTCGAGTTCCTCTACGGATGTCCCATGGACTGTGAATCCCGTTGTTCCAACTAGTCTTGTTTTTCTTCAAGTTGAAGAATCTAGTTGGGAAATTGTTTGTTTTCGTTTGATTGGTAATAATCGCAGCAACCGTGTCATTGATTCTGCTTTGGTTAATGGTTTTTTATATTGTTTGATTGAGGTGCTGGGGTCACAAGGTGATTTTTCATGTGATAGCAACAATTCTTATCAAACTCATTTATTGATCTTAGATCAGTCACTTTCAGTAGTTCATAGTATTTCTATTTCTTTATTTGATGGAGCTCCCCGCATGGCTTGGAGTGATCGATTTATTTATATTATATACTCTCAAACAATCGATCATAATTCACAGCTTAAAGTGATGTATTATGATGTAGGGCTTGGATATTTGGGCTGTTTTTATTATCAATGTCCCACTCCTAATAGTCAACTGAGCTATCGGCATTGCATGACGAGTGAGGAAGGATTGACTTATTTATTTCTTGATGAAATTGATTGTTTAACGGGAATTAGGCGATTTTCTGGAGCATACGTAGTTCAAAACGATTCCCTTCAGCCGTGGTTTTATTCACAAGAATTGAGTAATTCTCGAGGAGGCTGTTGTCATAATGAGTGGTTTGTTGTGGGTCAAGTAGGTCAAACACTCACCAAAATTAAGTTGGTAACTATTCAAACTCCTTTATATCAAGTTCATGCCCATGCTTATTACGTTATTTCTCAACAATATGTGCTGATTAATAATGTAATGTGTGGATATATTGGTGAGCCTCATCTTCAAGACGAGTATGGATTTTATCAAGATCCTGTTTTGTTTAATGGGCCGGGGGCGACTGTGGTGTTAATGAATGAATATTATGTGCCTCTTTCAACAAATCTCACTTCTGAGGCTACTTATGATTGTGGATTTAGACCTCAATTTAATGGGGTTGGTTATTTAAATGAAGAGTTATTTGTCAGTGGCACTCCCCTTTTAAATACTGGACAATATCAATTGGTAGTCATTGGAAAAGAAAACAGTAGAAAGACTATTTTCTTTAATGTTGATGATTTGACTCCGTCTTATCCTGCTCAACAAAGTAGAGAGCCTTTCACCTTTTTTCAACAAAGGGAAGCTCCAGCAGATTTTCCTGTAATCGATATTGTCCCTTTGTCACAAGCAATTGATCACGATTCTGATTATACGGGATGGATTGTGATGGCATTATTGATTATCAGTGGGGCACTCATTGGATGGGTAATGAGGCCGTTATGGAGGAAACATCGATGACCTTTTTATACTTATTATGTTCTATGTTTTTATCAATAACTTCTCAAAAATTTATCGTGATTGAAGATCATTACCCTGATGAAGTGGTGTTAGAAACAGCAGGACCTTATCGATTGATTAAAGATGTTGATGGGATATGCTTGTGGCATGATGATAATCAACTGGCTGAATATGAAGTGAATTGGTCGGTTTGCATGGTACTTGAGGATCAATTGTTAATAATATGTGTGTGTGATTCATCACAGGTGATGATAACCACTTATGAGGAAGGTAGTATTCAAGATGCTTGTGTGTTAGCAGAGGGAACTTATCAGTCGGCTTGGCTTCAAGTTGACAATGAATCAATTTATGTGTATGGGGGTGTTACAAATTTCTTGAGTGCGTCGTATCCTGTTTTGATGCAACCCAATCGGGCCCTTATTGATGCGTATGTGGTCAAGCTTGATTGGAATCTTACCCCTGTTTGTGGCTTGATTTTGGGTGGTTTTCTTGATGAATGGTTTACGGGACTTTTGGTTGTTCGTGATTGTCTTTTTTTAAGTGGATGTAAAGAGACACTCACGGGAGGAGATTTGGGAAATGCTGGGGGTGAGGATGGTGCTCATTTTCTCATTTCATGTTCTTGGGATCAAGGCCTGATTCATTCCCTATATTTTGATCAAGACGTCATTGCTTCATTTACGATAACAGATGAGATGGGGATTATTGTAACTGATTGTGCAATTTATCGAATCAATGCCGTCTTAGCGATTGAATATGCCTTTAAATTTGACTTGGACTGTCGTTTTGCGACGCTAATGAGTAATTTTACGAGTCTTGTGATAACCCCTACTCAAGCGATATTTTATTCCGTGATGACGGGAGGAGAGGTGGGGCGAGTGCCATTGACGTTAGAAAATGGCCTCATT
>JBAYFA010000076.1:0-5950 GCA_041667425.1 Bacilli bacterium | reverse complement strand
ATTCAAAATGAACTAGATCTCTCTAGATCTCGCTATTTTGAATTATATGAATTAGCACCAGAGGGATATTTGACCATTTCCGAACTGGGGCTTATTTTGGAAGCTAATTTAACAGCCATAAATATGATTGGCCTCAAACAAAATAACCTTAAAGGTCAAATGTTTTCTCAATTTGTTTATAAGGAAGATCAAGATATATTTTATAAACATAGAAAAATTCTTTTTGAGACTAAAGAACCACAAGAATGCGATTTTCGTATTGTTAGAAAAAATGGGACAATGTTTTGGAGTCACATTAAAGCGGTATTCGTCACTAATGAAAGCTTTACATTTTGTAGATTGATTTTAAGTGATATCTCTAAACGGATGAATGCTCTAAATGAATTAAAAGAATCAGAAGAAAAATATCGATTAGTGTATTCATCAATGAGTCAAGGGATGGCTCTTCATGAAATTATCACAGATAATTCGGGTAGACCTATAGATTATATATATTTGGATATCAATGATAGTTATGAAACCCTTTTAAAGGTGAAAAGGGAAAATGTGATTGGCAAGAAAATTACCGAAGTGATGCCTAAGGTAGAACCATATTGGATCGAAAATTTTGGCAATGTTGCATTAACTGGTATATCCACGGAATATAAAAATTACTTAGAAACAACGGGTAGATATTATAATACCTATACTTATCGTACAAAACCTAGACAGTTTGCCGTGTTGGTGACGGATGTTACTGATCAAATAAAAGTATTAGAGCAATTAAAACAAAATGAAAAGAATTTGCTAGAATCTCAACGAATTGCTCATGTAGGTACTTGGAGATTGAATGTACAAACAAATGAAGTTGTATGGACTGAAGAATTATATAAAATGTATGGTTTTGACCCCACCCTACCTCCTCCTTCATATATAGAACATAGCAAGTTATTTACACCTGATAGTTGGGAGAAACTATCGACTGCTCTCGAAATGACGAGTTCACAAGGAATACCATATGAACTTGAATTAGAAACAGTGACAAAAGATGGATCTCATGGATGGGTGTGGGTCAGAGGGGAAGCAGAAAAAGACAAAGATGGACAGATTGTTGCTGTCTGGGGAGCTGCTCAAGACATCACTGAGCGTCTTAACACTTTAAATAGATTAAAAGAAAGTGAACAACGATTAGACATGTTTTTCAAGCAGTCTTTGACTGGATTTTTTGTTATGAGATTGGATGAACCAGTTTATTGGAATGAAACAGTTAATAAAGAAGAAATTCTTAATTATATTTTTGATCATCAACGATGCACGAGAGTCAATCAAGCTCTTTTAAATCAATATGGTATAAATTTGGAAGATTTTTTAAATAAAACTCCAAGAGATTTGTTTGCCCATAATATAGATTCTGGAAAAGACGCATGGAGACAAATGTTAGATCATGGATCGATTCATACAATAACGGATGAAAGAAAAGTTGATGGAACACCGATCATTATTGAAGGTGATTATGTGTGTATGTATGATTCATTAGGAAGATTTATTGGCCATTTTGGAAATCAAGAAGATGTAACACACCGCGTTCAAAAACAAAAAGAAATCGAATATTTAAGCTGTCATGACCATTTAACCGATTTATACAATAGGCGATATTTTTTAGAACAATTCAATCAGCATAATAAACTAGAGTACCTTCCTCTTGGAATCATGATGATGGATTTGAATGGATTAAAGATAATCAATGATGCTTTTGGTCATAAAGCGGGTGATATGGCTCTTAAAAAACTAGGACATGTTTTAAAAGACACGTTTAAACAAAAAGATACAGTTTCGAGAATTGGCGGAGATGAGTATGCTGTATTATTGCCAAATACATCATTAAAAGAACTTGAAGATTATAAAGAACAAATTGCTTCAGCTATAAGAACAATGAAAGTTGACAATATTGAACTATCCATTGCGATTGGTTATGAATTGAAAAAGAAGTTTGAAGAAGATATTGATGATGTTTTAAAAGCAGCTGAAAATAGAATGTATAAACATAAATCAGCCATCGGGTCAAGTGGTAGAAGTCGAGCTATTAATGCAATTTTAAATACGTTAACGGATAAATATGGTGTTGAAAGAGTGCATTCAGAAAGAGTTAGTTATTTGTGTAAGTTAGTAGGTCAACAATTAAAATTAAAAGAAGAAGGAATAAATGAACTGAAACAAGCGGGTTTATTCCATGATATCGGCAAAATTTCAATTCCGGATAGTATTCTTAATAAACCAGAAAAATTGACAGATGAAGAATATGATATTATTAAAACTCATACTGAAGTTGGATATCAAATTTTAAGAGCCGCAGATGAGTATTCTGATTTAGCAATTCATGCCCTCCATCATCATGAACGCTGGGATGGCAAAGGATATCCAACCGCGTTAGAAGGAAATGATATTCCATTATTTTCTAGAATCATTTGTGTAGTAGATGCTTATGAAGCGATGACAGCAGATAGACCATATCGTAAGAGATTAACAAAAGAACATGCAATAGCCGAAATTAGGAAATGTTCTGGAACTCAATTTGATCCTAAAATAGCAAAAATATTTATTGAGCAAATTTTACGAAAAGAAGATGGTGAGTAAATTCATTGGTTATCTTAGAAGTTTCATTATCCATGGTTGATTTACTAGAAAAGCATGATAATATAAAAATTACCCCTTATGAATTTGTACAGATATATCTATTTTAGGATAGCAATGGTGGGAATAAATGAATTTATTCCCCTTACAATAGAGTTTTAAAGGGGATTAATGAAACAAAAAAGGTTTCTTAATTGAACCCAGTCTGACTAGTTAAGTGTTCTTTACTCTATAAGCCCTTAGCATATAGAAAGTGAACATAGTAATAACAAGATAAGATATTTTTTATAATTATATAATATTTGAAAGGAGAGTATAGATTGAATATTTTATAGATAGTATAAAATTCTTGATATACAAATCATCATGAAGAATACGTTTAAATTATTTTTTACCTTCATATTAATGTTTAGTTTTATTACATTGGTGGGATGTGATAATGAAACAACCCCAAATTCAAATATAACACCTGAAGTTTCACAAATAATGATCACAGATTATAATCTTCCCGAGAACTTCTTTATGGTACTGCAATTAAGTGACACTAGTATTTTTGATAAAGGAGACCCTTGGTATTATAAAACAGCTAAAATAGGTAATGATTGGCAATTAATTGAATATGATCGTGATCTAGAAGATAGAACAAAACAAGTCACTCATTTCTTTGAATATTTGTCTGATGATAGTTATCAACACTATACTTATAATTATACAGAACAAGATTGGGAAAAAGCGGATGTGGTCAGTTTTCAAGGAATGATGTTTACCAGTTTAAATAACTTTAAGTTTCTTTATAAGAAACCGGTGGAGGTACAATATCATATTGTTGAAACGTTAGCAGCTTATGATTGCGATCCTACGAGTATTGAGAGTTTAAGAGAGGCAATGATGTATGAGTATGCGGATGGGTTAGATATAGAAATCATTGTTGATAAAGAATATTTGAACATTACCTTATCTGAAACGCATAGAAATGGTAGTCTGATTTGTGTATCTTGGCGAGCTTATGAATTTAATCTAACCATCTCCAATTGGAATAGTTCATTCTTAGCATATAAAAATTTTAAAGAGACGCCTCAATAATTGATAGACTTTTAAAAACATTCATGATTAGTAACAGCACTTTCAAGTTGACACATTGAGAGTGCTTTTTAATTGATAATTTTGTTTTTTAGTTAAATACTATCATTCGGTTCTCAATATTTGACTTTTTTTATTGTTGAGATCTGATAGACATTATAGACTCTCCATTTAGCCGTTTTACCTCTTTTGACTAAATAACAAAAACGTGTTATAATAAATAATATAATAGAATCATTATTGATCAAATCATATTCTTTTTTACATTTTATATTTTGAATAGCATACTATTAATTGATCTATGTGTTTTACATATCAATAAGGATGAACACTTTTAAAATGTCTAAAATGATCCTTTATCATTTGAAGTGAATTAACGGTAAAGGAATGTATCAAATAATCAATGAATTGGCGTCATTTGGAAATAATAGATGGAGGAAGCGGAATGAATAAAATAGGTTTTTTAATTAGTACAAAAGAGAACGAAAAAAGACGGGCTATTTTACCGAATCAATTATTGAATATTAAAAACAAGGATTACTTATATTTTGAAAAAGGATATGGAGATGATCTTGGATATTCAGATGATGAATATATTAAGCAAGGTGTTCATGTTTTAGAAAAAAAAGATATTTTAAATCTGGATGTGTTGTGTGATCCTAAAATCGGTGATGCTGATTATTTGTTAGACATGAAGGATAATAAAATCCTTTTTG
Source organism: Bacilli bacterium (assembly GCA_041667425.1). Classification (GTDB taxonomy): domain Bacteria; phylum Bacillota_I; class Bacilli_A; order ML615J-28; family CAG-698; genus JAQVOS01. The sequence goes on along the minus strand of JBAYFA010000076.1, from coordinate 1,544 downwards.
GATATATTCATGCGGTGCAGAATCAAAAACTCACCGATTTATTGATTCAAAAGAAAGCAACAGCGATTGCTTGGGAAGATATGCATTATAGAGGACGTCATACATTTTGGAGAAATAACGAATTGGCTGGAGAAGCAGCCATCATGCATGCTTTTACTTTGTATGGAAAGCTTCCATATGATTGTAAAGTAGCCATTATTGGCAGAGGTAACACATCAAGAGGTGCTTATCGAATTCTTGCATCTTTAGGAGCGGATATTGCTGTATACAATAGAAAAACCCAAAAACTCTTAAGAGATGAAGTGGGTAAATATGATGTGATTGTCAATTGTGTTTTATGGGATACGTCAAGAACAGATCATATCATATATAAAAGCGACTTAAAAAATATGAAAAAGAATGCGATGATTGTTGATGTGAGTTGTGACTTAAAAGGGGCCATTGAAACAACCGTTCCTACGTCTATAGAAGACCCAGTTTACACCGTTGATGATGTTCTTCATTATGCGGTTGATCATACACCTAGTATGATTGGAGAAACATCATCAAAAGTTTTTGGTGATGTGGTTGCACGATATGTTGACTTCATTATTGAGGGTGATTTTAAAAACAACGTGACTTTAAAAGAGGCGATTGTCATTGAAAATGGGAAAATCATCGATGAACGCATTAATGTTTTTCAAAAAAGACCATAAATTTTTACTATTCACTTCATTGACTAAAATTTATTTACCGAGTATAATATTTGATGTATTCGGGAAATAGCTCAGCTTGGTAGAGCGCTAGGTTCGGGACTTAGAGGTCGCGGGTTCAAATCCCGTTTTCCCGACCATTCAAGAACGCTAACTTTGATACAAAAATATCAAAGTTTTTGCATTAAATAGGCTTATTTTAGGCTAAAATGGGCTAAAATAAGAGAAAAAGCTCTAATAATCGTTAAAAAACGGTCTTTAGAGCTTTTTTTGTATTATTCATGTTGCACTATTTAATTATTGCTTGTTTGAAATTGCACTATTTAATTATTGCTTGTTTGAAATTGCACTATTTAATTATTGCTTTTTTCTAAAAGAGGTCAACTTGTATTTAACTGAAATTTTTGTATTTTATAAAAATTGAAGAATTGTAAATGATGTGAAACCAAAAAAAAAATAAAAATTATAGTAGTGTATAATTATACAAGCCATTATTTATAAGATATTTTCTTTGTTGAATTGGAGGCTTCCGGTTTAAACTGGAAGTTAGAATCCTATTACTTTTGTATAAATATCTTTTCATTTGGTTTAACAAATCTTCATAAGAATAAAACTTAAGAAACCTATAGAATTTTTCGTTATCATTTCTATGAGATCTTTCAAATTTACCATTATGTCTTGGAGTTCTAGATCTGACTAATTGATGTTTTATTCCTAAATAATACTTCATATAAAAAATCGGAAATGGAATTTCCGGTTCCAACCCCAAAAAATTCGAGAAATTAAGATCTTGTGTGGTATAATGCTGGTGCACTAAAAAGAAAAATAAAAAAAAGAATTTTTAAGTTAATT
>JBAYFA010000075.1:0-6217 GCA_041667425.1 Bacilli bacterium | reverse complement strand
CATCTATTCGAATGACGACAACTGTTCCGTATTTCAATGACTCATGATATAATTTTTTAGCAACGGTAGTTTTACCACTGGCGGTTCCTCCAGCAATTCCGATAATAACAGGTTTCATAGATTCCCCTTTCATCCCCTAAATTATACAAAGGTTTGTCTTGTTTGTCAATTCATAATTTTTCTTCTTTAAAATCGCCTATTTCTATGCTATAATAGTAATAAATTAAAGAGGAGCTTAAATATGCGTATTATAAGAAAAATGGTTATTATTATATTAATGGTTGTATGGATTACCATTCCTGTTGGAGCATGGACGATTCCTTCAACTTATACACAATCCTTATTTGAATTGCGTGGATCGTGGGTTTCTACTGTTGGAAATCTTGATTTTGAAAGACAAACTTCAATTGAACAATATAAAGCAAATTACTTACGGGTATTAGATACATTTGAAGAATTCCATATGAATGCGGTGTTTTTTCAAGTTAGACCTACTAATGATGCATTTTATCAATCAACGCTCAATCCTTGGAGTCGCTATTTAATTGGTTCAGAAGGGAAAGATCCGGGATGGGATCCGATGGAATGGATGGTAGAAGTTACTCATGAACGTGGTATGGAATTCCATGCATGGTTAAATCCTTATCGAGCTTCATTGGATGTATTTTCTCAAACAGTTGATAGTTATTTATTAGGGCTTAGTGGATCAAGTCGAGATCAATATCTTCAAAAGTATATGGATGAATTATATAAACCACAATTACAAAATGCACTTAGTTCGATGGATGAAATGAATTTTGCAAAGAAAAATCCGGATTTACTTATTCAAGGAGGAGTTCGTATTTTATTGAATCCTGGGCTAGCGACAGTTCGAAATTTTATTTATGATACTATTAATGAAATTATTACTCAGTATGAAGTAGATGGAATTCATTTTGATGATTACTTTTATAATGATGTATCATTAGATAGTGATAAACAATTATTTCTACAGCAAACTCAAGCAACTGAATATGTTGTTGCTGACCATAAAAATTGGCGACGTGCCAATGTAGATGCCTTGATTGAAGGCATCCACAATCGCATTGAAGTTTTCAATATTGGAAAAGATCATCAAGTTCAATTTGGAATATCGCCTGCTGGAGGATGGGCTCCTGCTATTTCAGATACATGTGCTGCTAGTGGATATGGCATGGAAGGGGGAATGGAAGGATTCCCATGTAATGGATATAGTTCGTATCATGATTTATATGCAGATACACGTAAATGGGTTCAAGAAGAATGGATTGATTACATTCTTCCTCAAAATTACTATGAACTTGGTCGGTATCATGAAGTTATAACTGATTGGTGGAATCAGACCGTTGAAGGAACGTCTGTTCGATTATATATGGGGTTAGGTCCTTTTAAATTTAATGAGTATTCTTACTTGACTGAAGATGAATATATTAATCAATTACGATTTGATGAACAATATGAAAATGTAAGTGGGTATGTGTTATTTAGCTATCGAAATTTATCTAATGCTACTTCTAACAAAATGATTAATTCTAATGATAAAATCAAGGCTTATTGGACAAGGACATCACTTCTTCCAGCTCTATTAGATGATTCTGCTTTTTCGCCTGTGATATCAACTGTGGCAGAGCAATATCGAAAGAATCAACAGACTGTAATAAAACTGAATACTAATGAAGTTAATGCAGGGTATGCTATTTATCGAGTCGGTTATCAAGACCCATTGATAATGAATGAAGATAATGTATATCGACTGATTCCTAATACGGGTGATACGGTTACTATTTATGATACCGTTGACAATGAGTTGACTTATACGTATTATATCAAGCCAATTTCTAAATCGGGAGTGTTAGGAGATGACTATCAAACAGTGGACTTCGCAACGTCCTTTATTAATCAATCACCTCTCATAATATCCTTTGATTTACCAGGAAGTAATGTCTATGCGGTTGGAAATTCTATTCATATTGAAGGAGAAGTTCAAGATAATGATGCGGATGAATTAATTGTTGAATTATTTTATGCATTTGATCGCATTCGTTACCGTTGGTCTTATATTCTTGAATTGGACTCCAATTGTTTCAGTTTTGACTTTAATATCCCAAATAACTTGTCGGATGAAGCACATTTTAAATTAGAAGTTAGAGATGCGACAGATACAACCACTACTTTATCAAAAACCTTTTATATTGTAGGTGATGAAGTTGGATTCTTAGAACGTCAAATGTATGTTGTTACTAAAGAACTAGAAAAAGCATTCAATAATATTCTGGTCTTTGGAGATTAAGATGATGATAATTGTTAGTTTAATTTCTCCAATGATTGCTCGTATTTTGATTGTAGGGCTTGTCTTTTTTATCATTATCAATGCGATTCATACTTCCAACTATAAACGCAAGGGATGGTGGGTACTTCTTGCGGGAACAGTGTTCTGTTTATATTTTATGGGTGGCTTTGTTTATGATTTTATTGGGAATCCAGGTGCTTTGTTTAGACTTGCATACTTTTCTTATCCGATCATTGTTGCTGGGTATACCCTTCTTATTAGTGGATTTTATTTTATAAATAGTAAAAAGTACAATAAACGATTTGCAAAGTATGAGGTTCCAAAGAAAAAAGAAAGTATAAAATATTTGTTTATTTTATACAAATATGAAGATTACTACCTACTAAAAAAGCAAGGTGGGCTTCAAAAAGCAGAGCTTTTTAAATTTTCAAAAAGCAAGTATTATCACGATATTGAAATAATTTCCTTTTTAGAGAAAAAAGAGATCCAATCAACGAGTGTAGATTTGATTGGACGAGTTACAAAAGTGGGAAAACGGCGAGATGAGGAAATTTTTTGCTATATGGTTACTATTCAACGATTTAATGAATACTTGCGAACCTTTGATCAAGTCAGTAAATACAAGTTAACAGCTTTGCAAACAGATGATTTTACAAGACAACTTGTTTTAAGAATGGCTCTTAAAACGCCATTTGAAATAAAAATATAGGCAATATTGCCTATATTTTTTGTTCATATATTTGTAATTTATTTCGTAAAATTGGATTAATGAGAGTCGTAATTAGGGTTCCCTTCTCAACATAGTTAACAGAAATGATTGAACTTTCTTGATTAAGCAAGTTAATCAAATCGCCTTTGGTGTAAGGAATGAGAAAAGAAGTGGTAATTTCATGTTGAAACAATTCCTCTTCAATGAGATGAATTAGTTCATCAATATGAATGTTTTCAGTTGCACTGATAGAAATTGAAGGATTGTATTGAGGGGGAATAAAATAATCACCTGGTATACGATCGATTTTATTGAATACATAAATTATGGGAATATCCTTAATGCCGATTTCATGAAGGACTTTGTTGGTGGTATCAATTTGATGAACATAATGAGGATTAGCTGTGTCAACAATATGCAAAATAAGATGTGATTCTTTGATTTCCTCTAAAGTTGATTTAAATGCTTCAATTAATTGATGAGGAAGTTTATGAACAAAACCAACGGTATCTACCACAATGAACTCATGATTATTTTCTAAACGAATTAGTCGAGAAGAAGTTTCGAGAGTGGCAAATAACATGTCTTTTTCTAATACTTCTTTACGAATATGAAAAGAATAGTTTAACAGGGCATTTAGAGTGGTTGATTTTCCGCTATTGGTATAGCCAACAATCGAGACGGTGGGAACGTTATTTTTTAAACGTTTTTTTCTTTGAAGGGATCGTTCTTCAGTGAGAGTACTGAGTTCATTTTTTAAAAGAACAATGCGATCAGCGATATTTCGTCGATCGAGTTCAAGTTTTGTTTCTCCTTCACCACGACCATGGTCTTTATTTCCACCACCACCACGTTGACGTGACAAATCACCTCGTAGACCGATTAATCGTGGCATTAAATATTGAAGTGATGCGATATCAACTTGTAAGACAGCTTCTTTTGTTCTTGCTCTTCGTTTGAAAATTTCAAGAATAATATAAGTGCGATCATAAACGGTTGTTTGAATAATTTCTTGAATATTGGCAATTTGTGATGGAGTGAGTTCATCATTAAAAACTACCACATCAACGTTTAGTGTTTCTACTAACGTTTTGATTTCATCTAGTTTTCCTTTTCGAATATAGGTGTGGGGGTTGATGCTCATGGCGTTTTGAGTAAGTTGATCAACAACTTCCATTTCACAAGCAACACATAGACTTCTTAATTCTTCCATTTCATCTTCAATATGGATAGTTGAAGTTAAATGAACCCCAGCGAGAATAACCCGTTGTGACATATTATTCACATCCTTTAGTGTCTTACGACTTATTATTATTATACTACAAAATGTTGTTTATTTGTTATATACAATAAAAAATATTGATAGAAATTTGAACTGTAACATTGTATTATTTACAGATGTATGATAAAATAGTTAGAGGAGTTTTATATGATCCCATTAATTATTTTTTATTGTTTGTTTGCCATCTATACAAGTGCATTTATATGGTACATTATATATCATGTTCAACGATATCGTCATCAATTGTTGATAGAAACCAAAGCGCTATTGCAACAAGATATCAAAATAACGATGTTGAATTTATTATATTTGTCTCTGATAATCCTTACTATTTGCACTCTGGTTATTTATAAAGTAGATTTAGGAATTTCAACTAATGAGCCGTGGCAAATTGGTGTGGGCTTATCTTGTGCAACCTTTATATTTTATATTTTATTTTTATTATGGGATATTGTAAAATATCGTGTAAAAAAATTTTTTATGAACAAACATCAAATAGAACTTACTCATGATGATTTATTTAATTTACCAATTATTCTCATTATTACAGCGAATGCAATACTATTATTAGAAGTGGTTATGACTATTATTAATATGGTTGCTTTCTTAAGGAGTTAGAAATGAATGATTTTACAAGTTTAAATCAAGAACGAAAAAAATGTGCAAATTATGTGGTTATCGGAGGATTTTTAATTTTTGTTGGAATTATCCTCTTTATGCTTGGAGACGTCATCAGTATTTTTGGAGTGATATTTTTCATTGCTGGTGGAATTGTTGCAGGAATTGGTGCTGGAAAGTTTCAACAAATAAAATACCGGTTCAAAAATGAATATCTAAAAAAAATAATTCAAGATGTGTATCAAAATTCTACGTATGATCCTAAAAACGGATTACCAATGGCTAGGGTGTATCGCTCTGGGTTATTAAAAAAGGCAGATCGTTTTCATAGTGAAGACTTAATTCGCGGATCGTTTGAAGATGTCAAGTTTGAAACATGTGATTTAAAATTAGAAGAACGTCATGTTCGTCACACAAAGAATGGAACACAAGTATATTATGTAACTTATTTTTTGGGCCGTTTTTTTGAATTTGAATTTCCCAAAAGTTTTAAGGGGAAAATTGTTGTGACTGAAGGAGCAATTTTAACTTGGTTTACGGATTTGAAAAAAATGGAAATGGAATCTGTTGAGTTTAATAAAAAGTTTAAAACTTATTCGAATGATGAGCACAATACCTTTTATGTCTTAACTCCTCATTTAATGGAATCCTTAATGGATCTTGAACGTCAGAACCCTGGTACGATTGCTTGTTCATTTGATGGAAATAGACTTACGATTGTTATTAACAATAATCGCGATACGTTTGAGCTTAAATTATTTAGCGAAATTAATGAAATGTCTATTATTTCCATGAAAAAAGAGCTTGAAGTTATTCAAAACATTATTGAAGAATTACGTTTAAATCGGAATATATTTATAAATAAGGAGGAAAATATATGAAATTAGTTTTTTTATCGTTAGGAAATGGTAGCATCATTGCTATTGTTGTTGTCGCCCTCATTCTGATTATTGTTTTCTGGTACATCGGAGTGATGAATCGTTTACGTCAATTAGAGGTGAAAGTAGAAGAAGCTGAAAGTGGAATTGATGTTGCTTTAACTAAACGATTTGATGCATTAACAAAAATGTTAGAGACTACGAAGGGATATGCCAAACACGAATCCGAAACACTTGAGAAAGTCATTAAATGGAGAAATGGAATTCCTTCAGATGCATCGTTACAAGATAAACAGGAATTTGCAAATTCATTAGCAAAAGTTGCCAATGGTATTAATGTCGTTGTTGAACAGTATCCTGATCTAAAAGCAAATACGATGTTTAATAATTTACAAAATTCAATCATGGATACTGAAGAACAT
>JBAYFA010000074.1:0-6237 GCA_041667425.1 Bacilli bacterium | reverse complement strand
GACTATAGCAAAGTGGACACACCTGTTCCCATCTCGAACACAGAAGTTAAGCACTTTCACGCCGATGATAGTAAGCTTCGAGCTTGCGAAAGTAGGTAGTTGCCAAGCTTTCTTTCTATTTTTGTTATTATTGGATTGCCTTTTAGCACGCCTCAGTAGCTCAGTTGGTTAGAGCACATGACTGTTAATCATGGGGTCCTAGGTTCAAGTCCTAGTTGAGGCGCCATTTTTTATGGCCTGTTGGAGAAACGGTTAACTCATATGCCTTTCACGCATACATTCACGGGTTCGAATCCCGTACAGGTCACCATAGATATTAATATTTCACCATTCTAAAATTAGAATGGTGAAATTTTTTTTAAAATAATTTTTAATATTTGTTGCATTAATCTTTGCATTTCATAAGATATAGGATTATATTAAAATATTCATGAAATAGCAGAAATAAAAAATGAATAACAATACTTTACACTTTTATGATTTGATTGATAGTTCATTATTGGTTGGAATATTTCCATACTTTTTAACAGGGAATTATTGTCAATAAAAATTTGACAATATCTCCCTATTAATATATAATTAATGAAGAGGTAATAACATGAAAAAATTAAGTGTAATTGGATTATTCGCTCTTGTATTGATGCTTTCTGGTTGCTTTTATCACATGAACTATGTGTATCCTAATAGTTCTTTATATTTAGTGGGAGATCAAACCTTTGATATTTCTCAAGTAGATAAAATTATGATTGATTGGATATCTGGGGACGTGGAAGTGCAGGGGCTAGAAACAGCGACTAACATTGCTGTTTCAGAAATAATAGATGCTGATACAGAAGACTTGTATCGAATGCATTATTACTTAGCAGATGAAGTGTTATTTATTCGTTTTGCCGCATCAATGTCTAATTTTAATCATACCTTTGTTACAAAAAAATTGATTGTTGCTCTTCCAACTACATTTGATTCTCCTATTGAGATCAATGTAGTCAGTTCTAATATTGAGATTTCAGATATAAAAAGTGAATTAATGATTGATTCAGTGAGTGGAAATATTGATATCGACCGGGTTGCATCCCTCAATTGTGAAATTAATCAGGTGAGTGGAGCGATAAATTTTGTTGAACCTGCTATTACATATTTAAATATTGATACAGTGAGTGGACGCGTTAAAGCGGATCAAGGAGGATTTGCAAATATTATCATTAATGCTGTTAGTTCACAGATTGAATTAGATATTGTTACTCCTCTTCAATGTTCAATTGAAACGGTGAGTGGACAAATTATATTAACTTTTCCAAGTAATTCGACTTTTCGGTTTGAATATAAAAAATTGGCTGGAAAACTTAATTCTGAATTTCCATTAATCATCAACAATGATATTTATACTGTTTCTGCTGGTGGCGATTTATTTCATTTTGAAACTGTTAGTGGGAATTTAACTTTAAAGATTGCGGAATAATGATTGTATCAAAAACTGCCATGATTTTCATGGCGGTTTTTGATTTTTGGATACAAAATTGAGAATCTATTCCATTGACGAATGACGGATTTTCGGTTATAATAAACTCATATAGGAGCGTAAAATGAAAAAATTATTACTTAGTATTGTATTTATTCTTGTTTTATCAGGATGTCAATTTTTTCCCAATATATCTCTTGATATATCAGTTTTAGATGCTGCTATTGAAGATGTCGATAATTTTTCACTCCATTATTATTATGAAGATGATGATTATTATTATGAAACGAATTATCGGTTTCAAGATGATATCATTGAATATACTTATCAAATTGAAAGCGAAGATGAAACAAAATATTTTGCTTATGATGAAACAGAAGGAAAAGATTACTATTATTATCAAGATAATAAAGAAAATTGGGTAAGAGTTTCTAGTGGATCTACCACATATGAAGAAGCAAGATCATATTTAGATTATTTAGATTTAAGTGGAATTGATGTGACGCAATATACTAGCCAAGCCAATCAATTCATTCCTAAAGAGGCCTATCTTCAAGATGCTGCAAAGGCAGTGTTAGGTAATTATGATGATGAGACAGTGCAAGAAACATATGATTATTTTAAAATCAAGGTGCTTAATAATCGTATTCAACAAATTACAGCTGAATCTAATTATCATGACGAGGACGGAACAATTCATTATAGTTATGTTCTCACTTTTTCTAGTTGGGGAACTGTCGAAATTACTTTACCGGAATTAACAGTGATAGCACAACGTGACCAAATGCCCATGTCGATTCCGTCAATAGGAGATGTGCAAGGGTTGGTTGTTCCAATTAATTTTACAGATTATGCTTTTACAACTACGGAACTCATTGATTTAGAAAAAGCATTTAATGGAACTGCTGCACAAACGGGATGGGAAAGTGTATCTACTTATTACCAAAAATCATCTTATCAACAATTAAATTTATCATTTACTCTTCTTCCGACTTTTCAAACAGGGAGGAATAGTTCGTATTATAGAGGATTATTTAATGATGGTGGATACCCTGAAGATGAGATTATGGCAGACATACTCGCTTATTATGATTCCAGCATTGATTATTCCGAATACGATGCTGATAATAATGGTGAAATCGACGCTATTTATCTTATTTATGCAGCTCCAGTTGATTATGATCATGATTCATTATGGTGGGCTTGGGTGACTTATTTTTATGAAGATGAACCGGCTACTTATGATGGAGTGACTGCCAACTACTATATGTGGGCAGGAAGTGATTTTATGGACGATGTGATGAATGATAAAGGAACTAATTGGAGTTTTGATGATATCTATGTGACTGTTAATGCTACTACTTATATTCATGAAACAGGTCACCTATTAGGTCTAGACGATTATTATGATTATGATCTAAAGGAAGGACCCGTTGGTGGCTTGGGTGGAGCAGATATGATGGATATGGCTGTTGGTGATCACAGCGTTGTTTCAAAATATCTATTGGACTGGATTACTCCTACGGTCGTCTTGAATACTCAAACCACTACATTATCATCATTTAGTTCAACAGGAGAAGCACTTATTATTTATAAAGATGACTTGAGTCCATTTAGTGAATATATTATTCTCATTTATTTTACTCCAGATGGACTAAATAGTATTACGAAGGGATATAATGGCTTATTTAATACGTCGGGTGTTTTGATTTATCATGTGGACGCTCGGATAGAAGAGGGAATTGGTGATTCTCATAATGACATATATGATACGCCATTTTCTTTTAATAATAGCACCAGTGACCATAAATTTATTAAAATTATTGAAGGAGATGGCAATGATAGTATTGAGAATACGACTTATTCCGAATATGGTGAGTATGCCTCTAATAGTGATCTTTTTCGGAATGGGGATCAGTTGATAGATTATACTTGGTATGATGGAACTAGTATGTCATATTCGATTCAAATACTATCGACGACGTCGAGTCAAGCAATTATTTATATTGAAAGAAACAAATAGTTTTTAAAACAGATATTTTATCAAAATATCTGTTTTTTTTCACTAGTAAAACGATACCAAACGTGATATAATAATTTTAAATGAGGTGAACTTATGAAAAAGCTAATAACACTTATCTTATTATTTGTGCTCATTGGATTTAGTTGGAGTGTTGATATTGATGCCATGAGCCCTCCTGATTATAATGATGTGGAGATGGCTTACTTTATTGAACCCATGTTTCCTAATGATTTACCAATTGAAATAGAGGCCATAACCATTACTCATGATGAGGAGTCATCTCAATTGAGTATATGGAATACAATGGACGGTACTCAACCTGCACTTTTATATAATAATACGTTGACGATTCAAAATGATGGACCAGTAAGAGATATTGATATTTGTATTCCGTATTATAATAATTATCGCACGAATTTATATGATCTAATTTATCTGAAAGTCAATAACGTCAAACAAAATCCTGTCGTTTCATATGGAAATATGATGGGTATTAACCCATCGTATGCTGATTATGAGGCTTTAAGACAATCTAGTTATGATGCGGTTCTCTCAATAGATGAATCTATAGGTTATTTGTACGAATTTAGTGTGATTGATTCGGATTTAAAAGCATATGTTGAATTTGATTATTTCATTAATAGTAACCGTCTATTAACCAGCCATGATATCCATCAAGTTAATTGGAATTACAGCGGAGTATATGGAATGTCTTATGATATAAAAGAAGAAAACACTACTTTATTATCAATGGACCGTACTATGAGTTTTACGAAAGAAGAAAACATTACGTATGTTGTTAATCCCATTACTTTACGTGATTTTTTTGATCTTCTATTTACTGATACGACTGATTATGATAATGCTGAAGGACTTGTAAAAATGATCATGGATCGGATGATTACTGGTAATTTCTATTATACTTATCAACAACTTCGACAAATCGTGACTACTTACCAGCAATTAATGTTTTATACTTATCACCTATCATTGCCAACGGGTGAGAGCAGCATCAATATTACATATCAATTTCCATATCGTATGCCCACTGCAAATTATGGTGGAATATATGCGACTCTTGTTACGACTTCTAATCAGTTTGGAAATCAAATCCAGTCGTATAATGCATCCTATACTATAAAATCGCCTTTTAACTATTTTACTAGCGATGATTTTGAGGAAATAGTTAATAGTCCTGGAGTGTATTCTACGACGAATTCTACCTTTCCTACTCATAATATCACGTTCTTAAGTGCTCTTACTGATGATGAGGATGCAAATCAAACGCCAGATAGCGACCCATTCTTAATTCTCGTTATGATTGGGATGATTATGGTTCCTTTATTGATATTTCTAGCCATTATTGCTATTATTTTTATAGTAGTTGTTCGGAAAAGAAAACCAAAAGCATATTAAAAAAATTGACCTGTTCTTCGGAACAGGTTTTTTACAAAAAAACACGTCCTTATCTTGTTTATTAAATAGTGCTATGGTATAATGATTGATGTGTCTTGGCCTGTTGGAGAAGCGGTTTAACTCATATGCCCCTCACGCATACATTCACGGGTTCGAATCCCGTACGGGTCACCAATATAGACGGTTAAGGCTTATTCCTAAGGAATAAGCCTTATTTTTTCATGAAATCACATAAAAAATTTATTTCTTTCATATATTTATTGTTTATTAGTGAATCTTTAAAAAACAAGAAAATGCAATAGAAATAGAAGTTAACTTGAAAAGATGATAAATTTTATTGTTGATTTAATTAATTATCATAATATGGATAAAAAGAGATAGGAATATAAAAAAAGCAAGAGCACGCTCTTGCTTTAATTTTTAATCAAAAATTAATTATTGAAATAAATTTGCAAATAATGAACCGAATTCAACTAATAATGGAGCAATTATTAAAGATATGATTGACATTAATTTAATTAATATATCCATAGCTGGACCAGCAGTATCTTTAAATGGATCTCCAACGGTGTCTCCGGTGACGGCAGCTTTATGAGCTTCTGATCCTTTGCCCCCGTATTTACCAGATTCAATTAGTTTTTTCGCGTTGTCCCAAGCTCCTCCAGAATTAGCCATAAACACAGCTAGCATGGAAGCAGAAGCCAATGCCCCAACCAATAATCCACCAAGGGCGTTGGCACCAAATACAAATCCAATAACAATTGGGGTAAATACAGCCAGTAGGCCTGGAATGATCATTTCTTTTAAGGCGGCTGATGTAGAGATGTCAACACATTTTGCGTAATCTGGTTTTGATGTTCCATCCATAATTCCAGGATCATCAGCAAATTGACGACGAACTTCTTCAATCATTTTATTTGCTGCAGTTCCAACTGATTTAATAGTCAATGATGAAAATAAGAATGGTAACATGGCTCCTATTAATAACCCCATAACGGTAAGGGGTTGTAATACATCAATAACTGATAAATTAGCTGCTGAAGCAAACGCAACGAAAAGGGCCAAACTAGTTAATGTAGCAGAACCAATACAAAAACCTTTTCCAATGGCAGCAGTTGTATTACCTACTGAATCTAATTTATCGGTAATTTCACGCACATGATGATCTAATTTTGCCATTTCAGCAATGCCACCAGCATTATCAGAAATAGGGCCATAAGCATCAACTGAGACGGTAATTCCTACTGTTGAAAGCATACCAACAGCGGCTAATGCAATTCCATACATTCCAAATGCAATATAACTAATTCCAACACCCGCAACTAAAACAATAATTGTT
>JBAYFA010000073.1:0-6252 GCA_041667425.1 Bacilli bacterium | reverse complement strand
TTGTAAACGAGATTTGTTTCTTGAAACGTTGTTTTTATGGACGAATCCTTTCGAAATCGCTTTGTCAAGTTTTTCAAAAGCAACGATTAAAGCGGCTTCAGCAACTGGTAAGTCTTTGGCAACAACTGCCTGTTCAACGTTTTTAACAGCTGTTTTGACCGACGATTTAAAAGCAGCATTTAATAAGCGTTTCTTTTCATTCGTGATGTTACGTTTCGCTTGTTGTTTAATATGTGCCATGTTTTTACCTCCAAATGATACATACTATATTTTAGCAAAAAAAACTAGAAAAAGCAAGGAAAATATTACAAATGTCCATCTTCTCGTGAATGTTATAAATAAATCTCAAGAAAGAAAAGAAGTGTACCCATTTGTTTCAAACAATAGTCGTTGTCTTTTATTAAAGATTATTGTATAATGAGTACAGTGGTGAAAATAATGAGAAAAGTTGCAATCATCGGTGGCGGTGCTGCCGGATTATTTTGTAGTATTTACTTAAAAGAATTATTAAAGGATCAAGTCCAAGTGGTATTACTTGAAAAACAGAGCCGTGTTGGGAAAAAAATTCTTGTAACAGGCAATGGGAAATGTAATTTATCGAATTATTCGATGGATGTTTCAAGATATAATACTCCTCGAGTTGCTTATGCGATTCGTTCTTTTACCCCCCAAGTGTGTGTTGACACTTTTTATCGGTGGGGACTGTTAACTCGACAAGATCAGGAAGGTCGAGTCTATCCTTTTAGTGAAAAAGCAACATCGGTTGTTGATTTATTTGTCAAAAAAATAGAGGAACTTGGAATTCAGGTGATTTTGTTTGAGGCCAGTCATATTAAGAAATGTGATCATTTCTTAGTATATTCTAAAACATATCAATTAGAAAATGTTGATTATGTCGTTTTAGCAACCGGGGGAATGGCCGGAGTGATGTCGACTAATGGCTATCAGCTTGCGAAAGATCTTGCTCATACCTGTACTCCTCTATCTCCTACATTGGTGGCCATTAAAACATCAGAATCATTAAGGCATTTGTCAGGGATACGAATGAAAACGGCCTTACGGGTAGTTCGTCCATCTGGCGAAATATGGTGTGAGTCTGGAGAAATCTTGTTTAAAGATGAAGGATTATCGGGGATTTTGGCACTAGATGCTTCACGTTATTTAGAAGATGGAGATATCTTATCACTAGATTTGGCATCAGACCTCCCGTCTAATACACTAGAAACTTTTTTGGAAAACGATGAAACAGGTGAACGCCTCCAGGGTATGTTACCTAAAATGCTTGCTCAAGATATTCGACGTCGAATGAAGAGTGATCCACATCATGATTTATTGTGGCATTTGCATCATTTCATCCTCCATCCTATTGGAACTTATGGGCATCAATATGCACAATTAACCAAAGGGGGGATTCCTATGGAAGAAGTAAACCCTTATACTTTTGAATCATTAAAAACCGATCACCTCTATGTAGTTGGAGAAATTTTAGATGTGGATGGAGCTTGTGGAGGATATAACCTTCATTTTGCTTGGGCGAGTGCTTACCAAGCTGCTTGTGATATAGCCAAAAAAATTAAAGGAGAATGATTATGAAGTCAATGAATTTACCCAATAAATTAACACTTTTACGGGGATTTTCGATTCCTGTTATTATTGTTTTATCTATGATTCCGTCTTTAAAAGCGGAGATTCTATTTGCGGGTGTTACGCTTGCAGATTTACTGGTTTTAATTGTATTTGTTATGGCATCATTTACTGATTTTCTCGATGGATACATTGCTAGAAAATATAATTTAGTAACTGATTTTGGAAAATTCATGGATCCTCTCGCTGATAAATTATTAGTATTTTCGGCTTTTCTCATTTTAATGGAAATGGGTCGAATTCCGGGATGGATCTTTATGATAATTATCACTCGTGAGTTTTTAGTGATGGGGATTCGCGTTCTCGCTGCTGGGAATCAAGTGGTTATTGCTGCGAGTATGCTTGGGAAACTTAAAACCAATTCACAAATGTTGGTAGTTGTCGTTCTCTTGCTCAATAACTGGCCCTTTAGTTTGGTATCAGCTCTAAATTATGGGGACAATCAAAACATCATAGGGACAGCTCTTTTATACCTTGCGGCCTTCCTGACCGTGGTATCGGGTGTTGATTATTTTATTAAAAATAAAGAAGTTATCCTCAAAACAAAATAAGGAGAAAAAATATGGAAGATATTCGTCAAAAAAATTTAGAAGAAGCCTTTAAGCAGATTGAAAAACAGTTTGGTAAAGGGTCGATTATGAAACTCGGCGACAAGAGTGTTGAAGATATGGATGTTATTTCCACCGGATCGTTAGCCCTTGATGCGGCGATTGGAGTTGGAGGATACCCTCGGGGTCGTGTCATTGAAATATATGGACCAGAAAGTAGCGGAAAAACCACGTTTGCTCTTCATGCTATTGCTCAAGCGCAAAAGGCTGGAGGATATGCAGCTTTCATCGATGCTGAACATGCTCTTGATCCGCGTTATGCGAAAAAGCTAGGGGTGGATATCGATAATTTAGTATTATCACAACCCGATACTGGAGAACAAGCGTTAGAGATTGTTGAATATTTAGTGCGGAGTAATGCAGTAGACCTGGTTGTTATTGATTCAGTTGCTGCACTTGTTCCAAAAGTCGAAATCGACGGTGATATGGGAGATTCTCATATTGGGTTACAAGCTCGCTTGATGAGTCAAGCCATGAGAAAGCTCAGTGGAATCATTAGTAAGACCAACACGGTGGTGATTTTTATTAACCAAATTCGTGAAAAAGTCGGAGTGATGTTTGGATCCCCTGAAACGACTTCGGGTGGTCGTGCATTAAAATTTTATGCGACTGTTCGCTTAGATATTCGTCGAGTAGAACAAATCAAACAAGGGGATGCTGCCATTGGTAATATTACTCGTGTTAAAGTCGTGAAGAACAAAGTTGCTCCCCCATTTAGAATGTGTAATATTGAATTAATTTTTGGCGAAGGAATTTCTCGAGAAGCCGAACTCATTGATTTAGGAGTTGCTTTTGATATTATGAAAAAAAGTGGATCTTGGTTTAGTTACGGAGAAGAACGTATTGGGCAAGGTCGCGAAAATGTTAAAAAATATTTGAAAGAAAACCCAAATTTAGCCAATGATATTGAAGTTAAAATTAAAGAAGCATTAAAAGAGAAAAAATAGATGATAAGTCACCGTTTTATCGGTGACTTTTTTATTGGCGAAAAAAATATTTAATTTGACTATACCCGGTCCTTAGTGTATAATAAAAGAAGTAGACAATTGGCATAAATTATAATATATTAATCAACAAAACTAAACAATATGGAGGTGCAGGAATGCTCGCATTATTTTATGCAAACGTTCTTGTTGATATTTCTATCTACCTCTTACTATTAGTATTAGGAGCTGGATTGGGTTATTTGATAGTGTATTTGCGGCTTAAAAAAGCCGGAAAATCTGCTAGCAAATTTTTAGAAGATGCCAAAAAGCAGGCTGAAGAAAATCGAAAAACACAACTCCTTGACTCCAAACAAGAAATTTATCGTTTAAAACAAGAAGCTGATAAAGAAATTAAATCTCGTAAGAAAGAAGCACAAGATTTAGAAAATAAATTGACGCAACGTGAAGTTCGTCTAGATAATCGAAGTGCTAATCTTGATAAGCGTGAAGAATCTCTTATCACCAAAGAACGCATCATTGATGAACGAAAAACTGAAGTTGAAAAACAATATAGTAAGGCAGAAGGAATTGTTCAAGAACAAGAAAAGAAACTAATTGAAATCTCGGGTATTAGCCAAGATAAAGCCCGTGACATTATCCTCGCTCGTGTTGAAGAATCCATGGCAATGGAAATTACTTCTTATATTAAAGAAGAAGAAGAAAAAGCCAAAAATGAGGCCACTCGAAAGGCTCAAAGTCTACTAGCTAATGCCATTCAACAATATGCGAACGAAACCGTAAATGAAAAAACAGTGTCCACCGTGGCATTGCCAAACGATGAAATGAAAGGCCGTATTATTGGCCGTGAAGGACGAAACATTAGAGCCATTGAGGCTGCAACAGGGGTTGATATCATTATTGATGGTACTCCAGAAGCTGTTGTTCTATCATGCTTTGATCCTGTCCGTCGAGAAATTGCGCGTCGAGTGATGGAAGTCCTCGTCTCAGATGGTCGTATTCAACCACCACGCATTGAAGAACTTGTTAACAAGTATAAAAAGGAATTGGATACTGAGCTTCGGGAAGCTGGAGAAAAAGCAGTTTATGAAACAGGAATTGGAAAAGTTCATCCTGAACTTATCAAACTGATTGGTCGATTGAAATATCGTACTAGTTATGGACAAAACGGCTTGACTCATTCTCTTGAAGTGGCTTATCTTTCTGGAAAACTTGCTGCTGAAATTGGATTAAATGAAATTATTGCTCGCCGTGCTGGGCTTCTTCATGATATTGGAAAAGCTGCTGACCATGAGATGGAAGGTAGTCATGTCGATATCGGATTACAACTAGCTCATCGATTCCATGAAAGAGCAGAGGTTATTGATGCTATTGGGTCTCATCATGGAGATGTTGAAGCAACGACTGTGTATGCTATTCTTGTGGCTGCTGCTGATACCTTATCGGCTGCTAGACCGGGTGCTCGGAGTGAATCTCTTGATAATTATATTAAGCGTCTCACTCAACTTGAAGAAATTTGTAATGAATTCAAGGGTGTTGATAAATCTTATGCCCTTCAAGCTGGACGTGAAATCCGTGTTCTTGTAAAGCCAGAAGAAATCAACGACACCGAAGCGTATAAACTTGCTCGCGATATGCGTCAAAAGATTGAAAGTAGCATGAATTATCCGGGTACCATTAAGGTAATCGTTATTCGTGAAACCAGAGTTCAAGAAATTGCTAAATAAGCATGAATTAAAGATCCAAAGAAGACTCTTCTTTGGATTTTCTTTATTCTATGATATAATATAAGATATGTTAGGAGTTAAATTATGAAAAATGAATCTTTAGAAACCCTTATAAAAAATCTCATTCCTAAAAAAGCGAGTCAATTTTTGCCGCTTATTTGGGGAACGCCTATTGATCCAACTCCGGATTTTATCTATCCTGATGAGTTGACACCTCTTCGTCCTGGAAAAGGAAAAAATGGAGTTAAAATGAATCCTCAATATGTGGTTATTCATGATACGGGAATGACCAATCCAGAAGACAATGGGGTTGGACTATCTCGTTATATTCATGCACAAGC
The DNA here is from genome assembly GCA_041667425.1 of Bacilli bacterium. GTDB lineage: Bacteria > Bacillota_I > Bacilli_A > ML615J-28 > CAG-698 > JAQVOS01. Next base: position 988 of record JBAYFA010000073.1, on the reverse strand, counting down.
ATCTAGTCCGACTGGAAGGGTGGCATCGTGGCATTTTTCGGTCGATGATCACGATTGTTTTCAACATGTTCCTACCGATGAGCAAGCTTGGCATGCAGGTGACGGACGTCAGGAATATGGGGCGACTTATTTTCATGAAGGCAATCAAGTTCACTGTATTGGTGGAGGAAATAAAACAGGTATTGGGATTGAGTCCTGTATCAATCCGGGCAATGATTATTTTTTAACAGTCATGAGATTAGCACGGGTAACAGCACAATTATTAAATGAGTATGATTTGGGATTAGACCGCATTAAACAACATTATGATTTTAGTGGGAAAAATTGCCCTAATGTAATAAGGGCTACTAACGGTCTTTGGGATTCTTTTTTACAAGCGACCGCTGTAGAATACGCTCTTTTAGCAGTGAGCAAGCAAACACAGGCTTCTTGGAAAATTGACCCTCAAGGAGTTATTTTACCAAATGGGGTTGTAAAGACGGTGTTGCAAGATCGGATGGTTCATTTGGAACTCACACTTACGATTGATGGGAAGAGTCAGATTTATCAATATGATACTCTGGTTGCAGGGCTCAGTGAAGAAAATCGAATCGAAAGGACAAGAAAGGGATTACTGTCATCTTTACCACAAGTTGTGACGGGTCCTATCATGCTTCCATCATTTGATAAAGAGTCTCAAGTAACAATAACTTGGGAGTCAAGCCATCAGTCCATTTTGGCGACAGATGGGACCTATCATGCGCCACATACTCCTCAAATTATTACATTAAGTGCCAATTTAAAGACTAAAAGTATCACAAAAAAGATATTATTTGATATTGAAGTCCGTTAAATCAAACTAATCAATTGTTCCATTGATATTTCACTCAATGGAACTTTTTATAATTGAAAAAACCGTGCATTTTTAAATTGACAAAAATAGGTGGCTAGAGTATAATGAATGAGGTTAAATTTTTACAGGAGACACCAATAGAACAAATAAAAGGCT
>JBAYFA010000072.1:0-6263 GCA_041667425.1 Bacilli bacterium | reverse complement strand
CCGATTGAAGAAAATATTCAAGTATTTGAAGAGATGCGTCAAGGCAAGTATGAAGAAGGATCCAAAGTGTTACGGGCAAAGATTGATATGGCTAGTCCCAATATGAACATGCGGGATCCGGTATTGTATCGTATTATTTATACTCCTCATCATCGTCATGGTAATGATTGGTGTATCTATCCTATGTATGACTTTGCTCATCCTCTTCAAGACGCTATGGAAGGAATTACCCATAGTTTATGTAGTTTAGAGTATGATAATCATCGTCCTCTTTATGATTGGGTGGTCCGTGTGTGTGAAATGGAATCTGTTCCTCAACAAATCGAATTTGGCCGTCTCAATATCACCAATACGATTATGAGTAAACGATATTTAAAAGAATTAGTGGAAAAAAAGAAAGTACATGGATATGATGATCCGCGAATGCCGACTCTTGCCGGTCTTCGTCGACGAGGAATTACCCCAGATGCTATTAAAACCTTTATATTAGCGTCTGGATTATCTCGTATTAATTCCACCATTGAAGGCGATATGCTTGAACATTTTGTTCGTGAAGATTTAAAATTAAAAACACCTCGTATTATGGCGGTGACTAATCCACTTAAGGTGATTATTACTAATTATCCTGAAGGAAAAGTCGAACCGTTGGTGGCTTTAAGCAATCAAGAAAATGAGGCGTTGGGAACAAGAAACATTACGTTTTCACGTGAAATCTATATTGAACAAGATGACTTTAGATTAGATAAGCCCAATAAGCATTATAAACGCTTGGCTTTAGGACTTGAAGTTCGTTTATTTAATGCATACTTTATTAAGGCCAATGAAGTGGTTATGAATGAAGATGATACTATTCGTGAAGTCCATTGCACTTATGATCCCGAAACGTTGTCAGGGTCAGGATTTAAAGATCGCAAACCCAATGGAACCATTGGCTATGTGGATGCATCTTCTGCTAAAAAAGCAGTATTTAATCAATTTGAACCACTTATTTTAGATGAAGATAAAGAAAAAAATTTTATTGATCGTTTAAATCCAAATTCATGGAAATCTTTACAAGGATTTGTTGAAGGGGGGACTTATCATCCATATGATCGGTTCCAATTCATTCGTGATGGATATTATGTGGTCGATGAAGAATCTACGACTGAAGACCTTGTCTTTAACCGGATTGTGAGTTTAAAGTCGAGTTTTTCCAAATAGGAGTTATTATGTTATTAGAGAGTCTCAATGAGCAACAAAAAAAAGCGGTAGAATGTATTAATGGACCTGTGATGGTCTTTGCAGGAGCCGGAAGTGGCAAAACGCGAACCTTAACGGTTCGCATTGCTCATATGATGCAGTCAAATATTGATCCAAGACATATTTTGGCTATTACGTTCACCAATAAAGCAACTAATGAAATGCGTGAACGATTGCATCAACTCGTTGGGCCTCATGCCTCATTGTTGACGATTTCTACGTTTCATTCTTTGTGTGCAAATATTTTGCGAAAAGAAATTGGAGCCCTTGGGTATTCAAATCGGTTTTCTATTTTAGATGATGAAGATCAACTAAAAATTATAGGAGAAGTGATTGTGGAGTCCCACTTTAATAAAAAGATATTTTCACCCAAACATATGCGAAAAAAAATTAATTGGTGCAAGTGTTTTGATTTAAAACCGGAAATTCCTGAAGAAAAAAAAATATTTTTTGCCTATGAAGCGAAAATGAAAGAAGACAACTTGCTTGATTTTGAAGATTTACTTCTCAAGGTTCGAGAACTATTTCGCTGTTTTCCAGAAATACTATTGCGTTATCAAACACGATTCCAATATATTTTAGTTGATGAGTTTCAGGATACTGATTTGATTCAATATCAAATCATGAAATTGTTGGCAAAGGAACATCACAATATTTTTGTTGTTGGAGATGATGATCAATCTATTTATAGTTTTCGTGGTACGAATTACGCCAATATGAGTTTATTTAAAACTGATTTTCCTGAACACAAACTTGTCATTCTAAATGAAAATTATCGTTCTACTCAAACTATTTTAGATGGATGTAATAATTTAATTGCTAATAACCAAAATCGCGAATCTAAAAAATTATTTTCTCAAATTGAAGGGCATGATAACGACGTGGTCATTCATCAAACTCGAGATGAAAATGAGGAAGTTCAATATGTCATTGAAGAAATTCATCGATGTCTCGGAGAAGGATATTCTTATCAAGATATTGCTGTCTTGTATCGTAGTAGTGCGGTGTCTCGTAATTTTGAATTAGGATTCATTCGCGCTGATATTCCTTATCGGGTGTTTGGTGGATTATCCTATTTACGAAGACGTGAGATTAAAGATGTTATTGCTTATTTCCGTCTGATTGTTTTTCCTAATGATATTCAAAGTTTTAAACGAATTGTTAATATTCCTGTTCGCGGACTGGGAGTAAAGAGTGTTGAAACGGTTGTGAATTATCGTAAAGAACAAAAAGTGAGTTTAGAAGAGGCTTTGCAAAATATTCACACCTATTTACCAAGTCGTCAAACCATTTTTTCTAAATTTCAAGAAATGATTCAGTATTTTAGAGCCAAAATTGAAGATACTGATTTGGTTACATTCTATGATGAACTTTTAGAGAAAACAGGGTATTTAAAAATGATAGAAGATGATGAAGATAAAGATGAACGCCTAGCTAATTTAATGGAGTTTAAAAGCATTTTATATACGATTGAAAATAGTGGCGAGATTGCATCACGAAGTGATAAGCTCATTGCTGCTTTTGATGAGGCTATTTTATCAGATGATAAATTACAGTCTCAAAAGCATAATCATCAAGGAGTGACCCTTTCTACCATTCATTCGGTTAAAGGACTAGAGTTTGCTGTGGTGTTTGTCGTTGCGTTTGAAAATAATATTTTTCCTAACTTGTTTAGAACCAATGAAGATGATTCAAGCTTAGAAGAAGAACGGCGGATTGCCTATGTTGCTACCACAAGAGCTAAAAAGCGATTGTACTTGACGTGCTCTTTTCGACGATTATTATATGGACAGACAACTCATAATCCGCAATCGATGTTTTTTGTGGAATTTGCAAAACATCGTATGAGTGCGCCCAAACCAGTGCTTGCTGATTTTGATGAACCAGTCGTGAAAAAACCTGCTAATAATCAATCATTTGCGATTGGAGATTTTATCCTTCATTCAATGTATGGAGAAGGAATCATTGTTTCCTTGAGTGGAGATATCGGTAAGATTTGCTTTGCAAAGCAAGGATTTATTAAGACTTTTGATATGACTCACCCAGCAATTCATAAAAAAGAAACACAAGAGTCGAGTTGATTTTATAAAATATGAGTAATGAATTAAATAAAACGAAATGAATGTGCGTGATCCAAGGGTCATTTGGCAGAATTTCGTTTTTTTTAGTAATGGGTGTGAATGACGATATTAATAAACTATAATGGGATAAATTTTTTTGATCATGATTAATTTGGTCAAGAGAACTATCGCATAATACTTTAAAAATCCGCCATTTTGTGCTATAATAATTTTAGTTTAAGGGGATGAGAAGATGAACATTAAAGAAAAAATTTACGAATTAACAGAACGACTGAATCGTTACCGTTATGAATACTATATTCTTAATAACCCTACGGTGAGTGATGTCGAGTATGATAGTTTACTACGGGAACTAGAAGCCCTAGAGGTAATGCATCCGGTGTATGCCCTTCCTTCCTCACCGACTAAAGCGGTTGGATACACTCCTACTTCTGGATTATCTAAAATTGTATTTGAAAAACCAATGCAATCACTCCAAAATGCCTTCAATCGTGAAGAAGTTTTAGCCTTTGATGAGCGCATCCATAAAGAAGGATTTCATCCCTCTTATGTGTGCGAATTAAAGATTGATGGCATTGCCAGTAGCATCACCTATCAACAAGGATTATATGTACTAACCTCTACGCGTGGAGATGGGTCAGTGGGTGAAAATATTACTGAAAATATGCGAACTGTTCAAGAACTTCCAAAAATTTTGTCACGAGATATCAATTTAGAGGTTCGTGGTGAAGTGTATATGCGAAAGGATGTTTTCAATCGCTTGAATGAACAACGTAATGCCATTGGCGATGACCCATTTAAAAATCCTCGAAATGCTGCGGGAGGATCGTTACGTCAACTGAACCCCAGTGTTACCAAAGACCGTGAATTAAGTTTATTTACCTATACCTTAGTGAAACCAGAGCTCTATGGAGTAAAAACCCAACTTGAAGCGTTATCGTTTTTAAAGAACGTGGGCTTTCCCGTGAATCCTCACTACCGTGTATGTGAATCGATTGAAGAGGTCTTGGATTATTTGGAAGAGTGGCGCGATAAACGTCAAGATTTACCTTATGAAACCGATGGCGTCGTCATTAAAGTTAATGATTTTTCAACCTATGATGATATTGGAGTGACGGTAAAAAATCCTAAGTGGGCAATTGCCTATAAATTTCCTGCTTTAGAAGTCGAAACTAAATTGCTAGATATTACATTTTCAATTGGGCGAACTGGAAAGATTCATCCCAGTGCTGTTTTAGAACCGATTATGATTGCTGGATCATTGGTTAGTCGAGCAACGCTCAATAATGAAGATTTTATTATAGAACGGGATATTCGGGTGGGGGATATCGTTGTCGTTCGCAAAGCAGGAGAAATCATTCCTGAAGTTGTTCGCGTCAACTTTGATAGACGAACAAACTCACTATTGCCTTTTTCAATGATTACAGTTTGCCCCTCTTGTGGGACGCCATTGGTGCGAGCACAAGAAGAAACTGCTACTTTTTGTATTAATGAGTTATGTCCAGGACGCATCCTTGCAGGCCTGATTTATTTTGCCGGTAAAAGCGGAATGGATATTGAAGGCTTGGGAGAAAAATTGGTTGAACAACTGTATCAATTGGGATTACTAACTAAGATTACAGATGTGTATCGATTGGCTCAGCATCGTGATTTACTCATCACCCTTGAGGGGTTGGGAGAAAAGAGTGTGGATAATTTGCTTGAAAGCATTCGTCAAAGTAAACAAAATCCGCTTGAAAAAGTGGTGACCAGTCTAGGAATTCGGTTGGTTGGTACTAAAGTATCAAAATTGATTACAAAAAACTATCCATCTTTTGAGAACATGATTGCTGCTACCAAGGAAGAATTGGTATCCATTAAAGAAATTGGTGAAGCCATTGCTGATAGTTTTACCACTTATATGCAAGATAATCGGGAATTAATTCAAGAATTGATTGATTTGGGGATTAATCCCGTAAAAAAACAACCATCTTTAGAAGTGTCTATTTTTCAAGGAAAAACAGTGGTATTAACGGGAAAATTAGACCGATTGACCCGTGATGAAGCCACACATCTCATTGAACAATATGGAGGGAATGTGACGACTTCTGTTAGCAAGAATACATCATTTGTAGTTGCTGGAAGTGATCCCGGCAGTAAAAAAGACAAGGCTGAACAATTAAAGATACCTCTCATCGATGAGACAGAATTATTAAGGATGGTTGATGCATGCAAAAATACATTGAAATAAAAGGAGCAAGGGAAAATAATCTTAAAAACATTAATTTAAAACTTCCAAAAGAGAAGTTTATTGTGATGACGGGGTTATCAGGTTCAGGAAAAACCTCGCTTGCTTTTGATACGATTTACGCGGAAGGGCAACGTCGTTATGTTGAGAGTTTATCGGCATATGCGCGTCAATTTCTTGGAAATTTAAATAAACCTGATGTAGATTCAATTGAAGGCTTATCTCCTGCTATTTCCATTGATCAAAAAACAACGAATAAAAACCCTCGATCAACTGTGGGCACTGTAACGGAGATTTATGATTATTTACGACTATTGTATAGTCGAATTGGAGATAGTTATTGTCCAATTCATGGTAATTTAATTTCTTCTCAAACTATTCCACAAATGATCGATAAAATATTTGAACATCCAAAAGATTCACGTCTCATTATTTTGGCCCCTGTTATTGTTGGACAAAAAGGCCGTCATGAAAAAACATTAGAACTTATTCAAAAAGAAGGGTTCTCGCGTGTCCGTGTTAATGGTGAATATTTTGATTTAAGTGAAGAAATTAAACTTGATAAAAATCTTCGTCATTCGATTGATGTGGTTGTTGACCGCTTAAAACTTCGATCTGAGATTCAAAGTCGCTTGTTTGCTTCATTAGAAGTTGCTTTGCGACTAAGTGAAGGAAAAGTTACAGTAGACATTAATGGGGAAGAAGTCAAATACAGT
>JBAYFA010000071.1:0-6395 GCA_041667425.1 Bacilli bacterium | reverse complement strand
TTACAAACAAATTATATTGATTTTTATCTAATGCATGCTGTTAATAAAACACGGTTGCAAACGATGATTGATTTGGGATTAATGGATGTTATTAAAAAATGGAAAGATCAAGGAAAAATTCGTTATATTGGATTTTCTTTTCACGATGATTATTCAACCTTTAAACAAGTGTTGGATCTATTCCCGTGGGACTTTTGTCAAATCCAATTTAACTATGTGGATAAAGATATTCAACAAGGATTACAAGGATATCATGATTTGGTGGATCGCCACATTCCGATTATTGTGATGGAACCATTAAAAGGAGGAAGTCTTGCTCACTTTAATGAAACGATTGAAGAGTCGTTTAAAACTAAAAATAATGATTCGATGGTTAAATGGGCCTTTCGGTGGGTATCATCGCTTCCAGGTGTGATGGTTGCTTTAAGTGGAATGAATGAAAGGGCTCAATTAGAAGAAAATTTAGATATCTACGATCATTTCGAAGAAATGACTAATGATGATTATCAGTTTGTTGAAAAAATGGCGGCAAAGTTTAAAAAATTGGAAGTCGTGGGATGTACTAAATGTGGATATTGTATGCCTTGTCCCTTTGGGGTCCAAATTCCCAATAATTTTTCTATTATTAATGATCATATGATGTATAAAAATGATAGCAGTGCGGAGTGGAGTTATGGATTTTTAGAAAGTAAAAAAGGCGATGCCAGTGTTTGTGTTGCTTGTGGAGCGTGTTTAACAAAATGTCCACAAAAAATAGATATTCCGAATCGGCTGATTGATGTTCAAGATTTGATGAAAGTGATTCGAACTCATGATCGTCGTCGTTGAGGGAAAACATGATGCAGCCCGACTAGCCTCTGTTTTTCCTAACATCCACGTTTTAATTACTAATGGAAGTGCTATTACCACGGAGTTTTTACAACTCTTAGTGCGACTTCAAGAACAGCATGTGATTGTGTGTTGTTTGGATCCAGATTATCCAGGGGAAAAAATACGAAAAGCGATTATGCAAGCTGTTCCTGAGGCAACCCATGTGTTTGCTCCTAAAAGGGAAGCGATTAGTCGCAATCACAAAAAAATAGGAATTGAACATATGTCAACCAAGGCCATTTTGGCGATGTTTGACGCCATCCAGATTCCTCATCAAACAGAAACAATATCGATGCAAACAATGTTTGATTTGGGCTTGTGTGGAGAAGCAACTTCTCGGTCTCGGCGAGCATCTTTGGGAGAAGGACTAAAAATTGGATATGCTAATGCGAAAACAATGCATCAACGCTTAAACTTATTTGGATTTACAGAACAAGATGTGAAGGAGTTTTTATGATTATTCATCGAACCAAACAAATTATTCGAGAACATCGCTTTTTTAATAAGAAAAAATTGGGACAAAATTTTTTAATTGATCCGTTGGTTTTAGATCAAATTATTGAAAAAAGTGAAATTACTAGTGAATCGAATGTTTTAGAAATTGGAGCGGGGTTGGGAAGTCTCACTGAAGCCTTGGCAATGCATGCGAAGCAAGTCGTTAGTTTTGAAATAGATCGTGGGTTAGAAGACCTTCTAAAAGAAAACTTATCTCCGTATGCTAATGTTTGCCTTTATTTTCAAGATTTTCTACAAGTTGATTTAGCGGATATATTGATGTCTGTTTTTCACGGGGAACCCGTTTGTGTTGTTGCCAATGTGCCCTATTATATTACTACTCCGATTTTATTTAAAATATTAGAATATTCGCAAATCAAAAGTAGTTTATTAATGGTTCAAAAAGAAGTGGGTCAACGATTGACTGGACAACCCAATACCAAGGATTATAACGCTTTATCAGTATACATGGCCTATAAAACCGAAGCAGCCATCGTTGGGAAGGTTTCTAGAAAATCGTTCTACCCTGCACCAGATGTTGATAGTGTTTTACTACGCGTCGATGCCATCAAAAGCGATTACAGGCTAAATAATGAGGTAAAATTCTTAAAATTTATTCGTGAACTATTTGCAATGCGGCGAAAAACTCTCGTTAATAATTTGATTGGACAATATGGGCTTGATAAGCCAAAAATCGAAGAGACGTTATGGCAATTGGAATTGTCAAAAACTATTCGAAGTGAAGAATTATCACTGGAGCAAATCATTCAGTTGTATACCATCATGGTAGAAGGAGGGACGGGAGATGATGATTGAGAAGGCATATGCTAAGATTAATCTAGGTCTTGAAGTATTGGGCTTGCGAGAGGACGGATTTCATGAATTAAAGATGATCTTGCTCCCTATTACCACGTGTGATACGTTGTGGATTGAAGAGTCATCTCATCCTAGTATTGTCATGAATCAATATTTGGGACCCATCGAAGAAAATCTTATTTATAAAGTATATTTCGATATCAAAAAGCGGTTCAATATTGAGAAAAATGCCTCTATTTTTGTTGATAAACTGATTCCCATAGGAGCAGGTCTTGGTGGGGGAAGTTCTGATGCAGCTGCGACACTTAGAGGTTTATTAAAGGTGTGGGATATTAATATAAATGGTGAAGAATTGCATGAATTGGCTCTATCATATGGATCAGATGTTCCTTTCTTTTTATCGTCTCATTCAGCGGTTGTTGAAGGACGAGGGGAGAAGATTACACCCCTTGATTTTCCTGTTGATTTGGAGTTGGTTATGATCTATCCTAATTATCTAACATATACTAAAGAAGTGTTTAAACATCATACAATGGATATCAAACCGAGTCGGATAACGCCTCTTCTAAAACAATTAAAGGCCGGGTTTTCTTTGGATTTACTTAAAACATTAGAAAATGATTTGCTAGTCTCCTCGGCGGCTTTAGCCAAAGCAAAAGGATTATTATCTCCCACAATCCTTCAAAAAGATCTTTTGGAAGGGGGGGCGGTCGCCGCGATGATGAGTGGAAGTGGATCGGCGGTATATGGAATTTGTCAAACGGCTAAGGAAGCTGATATTTTAGTAAAAAATATTCAAAAAAAACATCCAAATGTTTACGTCTGGCACGCTCGGGCCGTTTGCGAAGTTTCTAAAAAGTAAAACGTTTACATTTATTTAATAAAAAGTATTGAATAACCAAAATAAACATGTTATAATAATATTAGCAAAGATGGAAAGGTGGTTGCTAAAATGAAAATTACTGATGTCAGAGTACGCAAGATTGAGAATCAAAATCGACTTAGAGGCGTTGCTTCTATTACGATTGATGACGCTTTTGTGATTCATGAAATTCGTGTAATTGAGGGAGCCAAGGGAATTTTTGTAGCGATGCCTAGTCGTAAAAACAAATTCGGTGTTTTTAAAGATTTGGCACACCCCATTAATACCGAAACTCGCGCTGAAGTTGAAAAAGCCGTTTTAGACGAATTCAACAAAGAAGTCGAAAACGTTGTTTTGGATGATGCAGACAAAGAAGTCGAAAGCGATGCTTTAGACGAAATGGACAAAGAAGAAGAATAAGTATTCAAAAAAATACCAAAGATTGGGACATCCAGCGACTGGTATTTTTTTAGGTAATAGAGATAAAGGAGATTTATTTATATGGAAATGAGTGCTATTATTTTAGCCGCTGGTAAAGGGACTAGAATGAAATCGGATCACCCCAAATGTGCCCACATCATCATTGATAAACCAATGATTGAATATGTTGTTGATTCATTAATGGAATTAAAGGTTCAAAATATCATCGCTGTGGTTGGGTATGGAAAAGAACAGATGATGAGCCTATTAAAAGATAAGGTTCAATTTGCTATTCAAAATGAACAATTAGGAACTGCTCATGCCGTGAAAATGGCAAGACCCTTTTTAGAAGGTAAAGAAGGAATCACCATTATTGCTATTGGAGATATGCCTTTTATTAAGAAAGAAACGTTTTATTCGATGATTTTAAATCATATTCAAGAACGAGCTGATGTGACGGTATTAACGGTTGATCATCCGCAACCTTATGGATATGGGCGAATTTATCGTGATGAAGCAGGTCAACTTTTACGTATTATTGAAGAAAGAGATTGCACGAAAGATCAAACCGCTATTACGGAAATTAATTCATCTGTGTATGCTGTTAACAATCGGATATTATTTGATTGCTTGGATAAAATCAAAAACAAAAATGTTCAAAAAGAATATTATTTAACAGATCTGATTGATGTATGTCGGAAAATGAATTATAAAGTGAATGCATATAAGACGACTGATTACAAAGAATTAAGTGGAATCAATAATAAGTTACAACTGATGGAAATGGAAAAGGAATATCAAAGGAAAATTATTGAACGTCATTTATTATCGGGAGTTTCTATTCACAATCCTGAAACCGTTGTGATTGGTAAGAATGTTTTAATAGAACCTGGAGTGGAACTTTTCAATAATACGCAATTAACGGGTCAAACGACGATTGAGAAGAATGTTGTGATTGGACCCAATGTCCATATTCATAATAGTGTTATTAAAGAAGGAACTACCATTTATTTTTCACGTATTTTTAATTCTACCATTGAGAAAAATTTAGAAATTGGTCCTTTTGTACAAATGGATCATCATTGCTAAACCGTTTTCTATCTTGAATTAACTGACCAAATAATGTATAATAGAATTGTCTATTAGGAGGAAAATTAAATGGCCATTATTCACGGAACAAAGGTAAAACTTTTTGCACTTTCTTCCAATCGAGAATTGGGAAAAGAAATTGCCGATTTTATTGGAATGTCCCTATCGGAATGTGAAACCATTCACTTTGCTGATGGTGAATTAAACATGAATATCGCTGAAACAGTGAGAGGTCATGATGCTTTTGTTCTTCAATCAACTGCTCAACCGGTTAATGAAAATTACATGGAATTACTCATTATGATTGATGCCCTAAAACGGGCCTCAGCTAAATCAATTAATGTGATTATGCCCTATTATGGGTATTCGCGTCAAGATCGTAAAGCCTTGTCACGTCAACCTATTTCTGCTAAACTGGTTGCCGATTTACTAACAACTGCAGGAGCTAGTCGAGTGATTGCTTTAGATTTACACGCGGCTCAAATTCAAGGGTTTTTCAATATTCCAATTGATAATTTTGAAGCATTGCCATTATTTGTTCAATATTTTAAAGATAAAAATTTGAAAGATATCGTTGTGGTTTCCCCTGATCATGGAGGTACCACTCGTGCTCGAAAATTTGCCCTCTATTTTCAAGCTCCGATTGCCATCATTGATAAGCGTCGTCCAAAACCCAATGTGGCTGAAGTGATGAATATCATTGGAGATGTCAACGGGAAAAATGTCATTATTGTTGATGATATTGTGGATACAGCGGGGACGATTACCGTTGCTGCGAAAGCCCTACGGGAAGCGGGAGCTCGGGAAATATATGTGTGTTGTAGTCATCCTGTTTTGTCAGATCCAGCGACTCAACGCATCATGGATTCCCCGATTCAACAACTGGTTACTACCAATTCTATTTGTTTGCCTCCGGAAAAGCAAACTTCTAAAATTGTGCAATTGACTATTGCTAAAATATTAGGTCAAGGATTACTTAATATCATTGATGGGAAGGGTGTTAGTAGTCTGTTTACTTATAACCCTAATACCAGAGTATAGGATATTAAAAGTGAAGATATTTCTTCACTTTTTTATAAGATTTCGATATCGAAAAGTCGGTTATTCTATCATCGTTTAGGTTGATTGTTGTTATTAATAGTGAAATATGATAGTGTCAATTCAAGAAAATTTTAAAGGGCTCAAAACTAATAGGAGAGTCCTTTTTTTAATTTGTATAAAAAGCCATTTTTTAAATTGACAAAAATAGGTGGCTAGAGTATAATGAATGAGGTTAAATTTTTACAGGAGACACCAATAGAACAAATAAAAGGCTTTAAAAGAAGCAACAATTTGTTGACAATGGAACCCTGATAGTGTATAATAATACATGCTGACGAAAGAAAGCATGAATGAAAAACATTCGAGAAAAGTTTAAGGTCTTTGAAAACTAAACAGAATAACAGGTGGAGTTAGGTTCCAAACAAATTGATGATATTTTTACAAATATTTTATTGAGAGTTTGATCCTGGCTCAGGATAAACGCTGGCGGCATGCCTAATACATGCAAGTCGAACGGAAGTAGCAATACTTTAGTGGCGAACGGGTGAGTAACACGTGGGTAACCTGTCTTAAAGCCGAGGATAACAGTTGGAAACGACTGCTAAAACTGGATAGGTGATAAAAGCACATGCTTTAATCATTAAAGATGCAATTGCATTGCTATAAGAGGGACCCGCGGCGCATTAGCTAGTTGGTGAGGTAACGGCCCACCAAGGCGACGATGCGTAGCTGTGCTGAGAGGCAAAACAGCCACACTGGGACTGAGACACGGCCCAGACTCCTACGGGAGGCAGCAGTAGGG
>JBAYFA010000070.1:0-6432 GCA_041667425.1 Bacilli bacterium | reverse complement strand
GTAGTAATGGAACGATGGAAAGAATAATTCCACCGGCCAATACGGAAGCAATTTGTCCAGATACATTAGCAGATACGGCATGCATTAATAAATGATTTTCTGGATCGGCTTCAACACCCATTTTTTGAACAACTCGAGCAGACATTGGAAATGCTGAAATTCCGGCAGCTCCAATCATAGGGTTAATTTTATTTTTTGAGAAAAGATTTAAGAATTTAGCAAATAGAACACCACCAATGGTGTCAAAGACAAAGGCAAACAAACCCAATCCCATCACAATAAGTGTTTGGATATTGACAAAATCAGCTGCTGTCATTTTAAATGAGATGGTAATTCCTAATAATAAGGTGATTAAATTTACTAGTGTATGGCTTGCCGTTTCACTAAGGCTCTTTAATACTCCACATTCTCTTAGTAAGTTTCCAAACATTAAGAATCCAACTAAGGCGAGTGAAGCGGGAGCAATCATTCCTGATACAATAGTGACGACAATCGGAAAAATAATTTTAGCTAGTTGGCTAACATTTTTAGGATTGTAAGGCATTCTAATTTTTCGTTCATTTTTAGTGGTTACGAGTTTGATAGCAAATGGTTGAATAGAAGGAACCAATGCCATATAAGAATAAGCTGCTACCATAATGGCAGGAAGGTAATTACTGTCTAAAATTTGAGCGACTAAAATTGAGGTAGGTCCATCAGCGGCTCCGATAATCCCAATGGCAGCGGCATCTTTTAATTCAAAGAAGAATCCTCCAACAATGATAGTAATGAATATTCCAAATTGCGCGGCAGCTCCAAAGAAGATAAGTTTGGGATTGGCAAGTAACGGTCCAAAATCAATCATTGCTCCAATTCCAATAAAGAGAAGCAGCGGGAATATTTCTGATGCTTCAATTCCCACTTCAAATAGCCATTGAATGGCGCCCGGTGCAGAAATTGCATTTCCTAATGTTTGATTTAATACTCCTGAAAAGGGAAGGTTGACTAGGATGGCACCAAATCCCATCGGTAAGAGAAGAGATGGTTCCATCTTCTTTTTAATAGCAAGAAAAATCAGTAAAATTCCGACTCCAATCATGACTAATTGTTTCCATGTAATCAAATTGACGGAATTGAATAAGAAATCGATAAAATCCATGAGACACTCCTTTACATGTAGGTGGGTTCACGATTAATTTGTGAAAAATCCCACTTGTTATATTTTACAATAATTCAAAAAATATGTCAATGTTTTCCCATAATCAGTCTAAAGGGGACTTTTTTCATTGAAGAAGGAATTTAGAAAATGATAAACACCACTGTCAGTTACGTTAATAGTTTTATATTTTGCAACTTTAATTAAGTCAGGATGAGCGTTGGCCATGGCAACTCCATATTGAGCAAAATTAATCATTTCAATGTCGTTGTGCCCATCGCCAATGGCAATGGTATGTTCATGATCAATTTGATAATAGTCACAGATATATTGTAATGCCTTTGCTTTTGAGGTGATGGGGTTGTAAAACTCACTCACGACAATGTCTCCTACCAACCAAAAACGTAATTGAATACGTCCATTAAAATGATGGTTGATATAATCTTGCAATTGCTGTTCTGTTCCTGCATGAGAGAAAATGATGGCGCCATTGGGATTATCAGGCAAAATAGTTTCTAATTGACCGATTTGCAAATAACCACCGTCTAAATGGAGATAAGGTAGGACTTCGTTTGTTTCTCGGTGAAGATAGATATTATCTTCAATTTCACAAAAAGCATTATCAATGATGTGATTGTTGTCTTGTAAGAAGCAAAATAAATCCGATTTTTGAATGTGAACCACTTGTTTAGGAAAACTCTCATCACGTGGATTATGAACGAGCGCTCCGTTATAATTAACGATAGGAGTCTTCAGGTCTAATAAATCGTAATAATATTTACTAGAGCGAAGTGGTCTTCCCGTTGCAATGATGACGACATGAGTGTTAGCCAATTGTTTTAATAGTTCAAAACTTTTGACATCATAATGATCAAATCCCGTTAAAAGGGTTCCATCTAGGTCAACAGCTATCAAATATTGTTTATTTTTCATAATTTCACCTTTTTTATCATACCATAAAATCATATTTTTATCAACTGATAAATCATGGCAAATATCAGCCAAAATGATTGATTAAAACAACGAATTGTAGTAAAATAGATTATGAGTGGAGGGAATACCAATGTTTGCAAACTTTTTTCAAACGGTTCAAGAATGGTTGACTCGTTTATTTGAGCATATTTCATTTATTAATGTCTTCACTTTTATTACGGGTATTGTTTTTGGAATTATATTAAGTGGGCTTATTTATCTCATTATTATTATGACCTCTATTAAACGAGAACAACGATTTATTAATAAATGCGATACAACTGTATGTGATGATGATATTAGAAAAGTCATTTTATCTGCTCAAAACGTGTATCGAGAAGAAGCGATGTCGCTTAACACGAGTGAAAAATTGACTTTTATTAAAAATATTTCTTGGGATTTAATTAACGATATTGCAAAATTACATTATCCAGACTCTAAATATCCTATTTATGAATTATCCATCGATGAATTGTTGATGCTTAATCATTATATTACCAAACGGATTGAACATATATTTGAAGGAAAATTTTTACATAAAGCAAAAAAAGTAAAAATATCTACCATTGTAAAATATATGGATATGAAAAAGAAAATCGACGAAAATAAACTTGTAAAAGTGGCACAAACGACGACTCATTCTAAAGTGGTTAAAGTATTGTTTGCAACATTGAATTCATTGAATCCTGTTTTTTGGATGAAGAAACTATTTACAAGTGCCATTCTTCCTGCGGGTATGAATAAGATAGCGACTCTCATCATTGATATTGTGGGGGAAGAAACCAAACGTGTCTATAGTAAAAATGCGTTTATAGAAGATGAAGTCGATACAGAAATGAAGAAAACAATCGAAGTGTTGGAAAATCAAATCGAACATGAGATGAAATAGGAGGTTTACATGAAAAACAAAAAATTTATTATTCCTCAAATTGAAAATGAGGAGGATGATATCATTGTTTCTGAAAAAAAATCATCTTCTGCTTATCGCGTGGAACCTTTTGTATCATCAGTCTTTGGAACAAAAGTAAAGGATGAAATTACATTTAATGGTGCTCAATATGGTAACAAAGGTCGCCAATATGATGTATTTCGTGATAAAGAAGATCGTGTCATTCCAGATGATTTTAAAGATTACATTACTTATCGAGATACGCCGGATTATCAATCTATTGATCCAGCTACTCCCAAATCGATTATTAATCGCGAGATAGAAAAACCAGATACTCATATTGAAAAACCCCTTTTTACTCCAGTTCAAGTGGAATCAGTGGCGCCCAAATCTCTTTCAAAAACTCCTTTATTTATGGATGATGAAATATCACCAGAAGAAGTAGATGAATCTAAACAAGCATTGGGTGATATTGTTTTTGACGTTGAAGAGGAACAAGCATCTCCCGTTCCATTAGATGATTATGGGAAAATGGTAAGTGTTAAAGCCACGAAAACATCTACATCGAAAAAAGTGGCATATGTGGCGCCTCCGTTATCGTTATTGAAACGAGGAAAACCTATTCGGCAAATTGATATGTCTGCTACTCAATTTCAACGGGATCGTATTGATACGACTCTTCGGGATTTCGGAATTGATGGTCACGTCGTTCATTTTACAAAAGGACCTGCGGTTACTCAATTTGAAGTTCAATTAGCACCTGGTATAAAAGTGCAAAAAGTGAAAAGCATTTCATCTAATATTCAAGCCAATCTCAAAGCACGGGCACTTAGAATTCAAGCCCCTATTCCTGGAAAATCGACAATTGGAATTGAAGTCCCAAATGCTATTACAGATCTTGTCTTATTTGGTGAACTATTGTCAGAAGAGACATTTTTAAACGATGGCAATCCAATGAATGCTATTTTGGGCCTTGATTTGGGAGGAAACCCTGTTTATTTGAATCTCGCAAAAATGCCGCATTGCTTGATTGCTGGAACCACAGGTTCTGGTAAAAGCGTGTGTATTAATTCAATTATTGCTTCTGTTTTATATAAAGCTCATCCAGATGATGTGAAACTCATTTTAATTGATCCCAAAGTTATTGAGTTTGCTCATTATGAGGATATTGCTCATTTAGCTACTCCTGTTATTACTGAACCTAAGATTGCCACCGCTGCCCTTAAATGGGCAGTTGAAGAAATGGAAAATCGTTACCAATTATTCCGGTCTTTACGAGTTAGAGAATATGAAGAATATAGTAAAGTCGCTTCTAAAGATGTTAAAGTAAAGCATATTCCGTATATTTTAATTATTATTGATGAACTGGCTGATTTGATGATGACATCGGGAAATGATGTAGAAGACTATATTCAACGATTGACTCAAAAAGGTCGTGCTTCTGGAATTCACTTGATTGTGGCTACTCAACGGCCATCTGTTGATGTTATTAAAGGAACCATCAAGACCAATATTCCAACACGAATTGCCTTTATGGTTAAGACACAAGTAGATTCTGCTATTATATTAGACCATTCTGGAGCTGAAAAGTTATTGGGTCATGGAGATATGTTATATAATGATGGTGTTAGTGAAGAACGTCTTCAAGGGTCCTTTATTTCATCAGATGAAATAAAGGCTGTTACTGATTATATTCGTAATCATGAAGATGTTGAATTTATGTTTACTGAAGAAGATCTTGCTAAAACTTTATCGAACGATGATTTAGCCCAAGGGATTAATGATGAATATTTTTCCGAAATCGCTAGATTTATTGTTGAAAACAACAGTGCATCGATTAATCGTGTTCAACAAACTTTTAAAATTGGTTTTAATCGTGCCCAGGCCATTATGCAAGGATTAGAAGATTTGGGAATTGTTTCAGAAAATTTGGGGTCTCGAGCTCGAGCAGTGGAAGTAAATGCTGAACATCTCGAAGAAATATTAGCGGACTTATGAGACGAACATTATTGATTAAGAATATATCGATGATTTTGATGCTTACATTTTTAATCATCATTACTTTTTTGCAAAAAATACCAATTATTTTATTGGGACGAGTTACTCTTATTATTATTATTGTTGTCGTCATTTATCTTTCTTATTACTATTTTGTTATTGATCAAGGATTAGAATTGTATCAAAAGCGTCGTAAATTCATCTATAATTTGATGGATTATATGCAAGTAATTATATCAGCTTTTATGTTAATGCAAATTATTTTCTCATTTTGGTTTTTTCCAGCTAAGGTGAATCAAACATCAATGAATCCTTATTTGTATGAAGGAGAACGCATCATTGTTTTTCATGAATCTAATCAAATTGAACGATTTGATGTGGTTATTTTTCGAGTTGATGCCAGTATTCAGGCCAGTATTCAACCCTCTGAAAATGGAGAGCTGTGGGTGAAACGGGTCATTGGATTGCCTGGAGAAGATATTGATTTTATTGATGGAAAACTATATGTAAATGGACATCTTGTCTGGGAACCCTATTTGTATGATCAAGACGGATTAATTAATCAAGGCGGGTACTTTGATGAACAAGGATTTTATCATACTTATAATTCTTATACTCAAGATATTACTCTTGATGATATATTGAACCGTACGAATTTAGAAGGAACGACGATTCCTGAAGGATATTATTTATTAATGGGAGATAATCGTTCTTTTAGTAAGGATTCACGAGAGGTGGGATTGGTTCCCATTACTCAAATTATAGGTGAAGGTCGTTATATTATTAGAAATCTCTTTCAATGGGAGAAGATAGGAGCATAAATATGGTACAATGGTTTCCTGGTCATATGATGAAAGCCAAAAAAGAAATGGAAGACATTTTACGAGTTATTGATATTGTCATTGAACTCGTCGATGCTCGCATTCCCATATCCAGTCAGAATCCATTGTTTCAAGAGATTGTAAAGCAAAAACCTCGTTTGTTTTTGTTAACTAAATCAACGTTAGCAGACGATGCAATGACAAAATCTTGGGTGAAGATTTTTGAAAAGGAACAAAAACCGTGTTTGATTATTGATGCTTTGACAGGATTTAATGTCAATCGCATAGCCTCTCATTGTCGGATAGTCCTTCAAGAAAAAATAAAGCGAGATCAAGCTCGTGGAATGAAAGATCGAGCACTTCGAGCGATGATTATTGGAGTACCCAATGTTGGGAAATCAACTTTAATTAATACCCTCGTGCGTAAAAAAGTATCGGCGGTTGGAAACAAACCAGGTGTTACTAAAGCTCAACAATGGATTCGTATCAACAAGGATTTAGAATTACTGGATACACCAGGAGTTTTATGGCCTAAATTTGAAAAACAACTTCAAGGGTATCATTTGTCTTTAGTTGGATCTATTCGTGATGAAGTGGTAAAAAAAGAAGACATCATC
>JBAYFA010000069.1:0-6579 GCA_041667425.1 Bacilli bacterium | reverse complement strand
GTTGATTGTAATATTTTAGGAACGCTAAAGATGGCATCTCTTGCTGTTTCAAAAGGAACGAGTAAACTGATGGCTTTTTCTGGCAATGGAATCAGTTTAAGGAAGAGTTTTGTAATAATGGCTAAAGTTCCTTCAGAGCCAATCACAAGATCTTTCAAGGCATATCCGGTGGAATTTTTCGCAACAATCCGTCCAAATTGGGTGATTTCACCACTTGGAAGAACGACTTCCATGGCTTTTACCCAATCACGTGTCACCCCATATTTAACAGCTCTCATTCCCCCCGCATTGGTTGCAACATTGCCACCAATTGTAGCGGTTTTTTCTCCAGGATCAGGAGCGTAAAAATACCCTTTTTTTTCTACATACTCATAAATATTCATCAGTAAAACACCAGGTTCTACTTCCAACACGAAATTTTTTTCATCCAAACCGATGATTCTATTCATTTTAGTCATATCCATCAAAATTCCATGATGAATCGGAACACAGGCTCCAACGAGTCCTGTTCCACTTCCACGAACAGTCACTGAAATGAGATGATGATTGGCATACGCCATGACTTTTGAAATTTCTTCCGCTGATTTGACCTTAATAACAACATCAGGTTCACTTCTGACGGTTCCAAGTTCATCCTTGGCATAGTCTTCACTAATGGAGTCTTGTGTTAACACATCGTTTTCTCCAACAATGGATTCAAGATATTTAATATCTTGAATACCAATTTTATGATACATCACTTCACCCCTTTCATTATTTTTATTTGTTTAATTAACTCAGGAACAATTTTAAAAGCATCTCCAACAAGACCGTAATGACAAACATCAAAAATAGGAGCATTTTTATCTTGATTAATAGAGAAGACTGTTTGAGCACCGCTCATTCCCGCGGAAAACTGAACAGCTCCACTAATTCCCAACGTTATAAGCAATTTAGGGGCAACGGTCCTACCACTTAATCCAATTTGCTTTTTTGCATCCATAAGTCCACATTCAATCATAGGTCTTGTACAAGCGAGTTGTCCTCCGAGAAGCTCAGCCAATTCTTGAGCAAGGGCGAGATCATCTTTACTTTTAAACGCTCGTCCAACAGCAACCAACACGTCTGCTTCGCTAATATCAACTATTTTTTCTTTAAGCTTCACTTCTAATAAATTGGCATTTGCTTTCAAAGAAAACGTAATTGGCATATGCGTAGTTTTTCCAGTAGGAACAACTTTTTTAGGCATTGGAAATATTTTATAACGAACCGTAGCCATCTGTGGTCTCGTATTTGGACACACAATGGAAGCCATGATGTTTCCACCAAATGCAGGACGGTTTTGAATAAGATCAGTATTTTCTTTCATTCCTAAAATCGTACAATCAGCAGTGAGCCCAGTATGAAAACGAGCAGCCACCCGCGGACCAAAACTTCGACCGGTAGAGGTTCCTCCATAAAGGACAACAGATGGTTTAACCTTGTTGATAAAATTTTCCATGCAATTGGTATATTTTTCAACATTAAAATGAGACAGTTCTGGGTGTTCATAAATGTATAATTGATCAACCCCGTAAGATAAGATTTCATTCTCAAAGAGGGTAGCATCTTCACACATCAAGACCGCCATCACCGATTGATGAGTAATCTTAGCAAGTTCTTTGGCTTTCCCAATTAACTCGAAACTCACCGGATGAATTTCATGCCCATCATGTTCCATGAATACCGCAATTCCAATCCATTCATCTTTATTAATAGATTGAATTTTTTCTTCTTCATACGTGATAGCCCCTTGAGGACCCCGTTTAACACATAATTTACACATTCGACATCCAGAATTAATACTTAATTCATCGGTATATTCAATTGCTCCAAAAGGACATACCTTAATTAACTGTTCAATCACTTGTGGAGTTAGTTTTTCTTTATGAATAACAAGTTTTCCCATCATGACCTCCTATAAAAACTTCAAGTCACGGAGTTTGTTGGCCATAGCTTGAGCCAAATCTTCTTGTTCCCAAATTACTTTTTCAGCATTTTTAGTAGGGGGGAACATCCGTTCAACTTGAGTAGGAGACCCTTTTAATCCGTAATGGGTTTCATCTGTATCTAACATATCTTTAATAGTTAGTTGTTTAATTTCATAACCAGCCCATTCAAGGCTTCTTTTATAAGAAGGTAGCCGTGCAGTAAAGATTCCTTTATCCACGGTAATCAAACAAGGAAATTGTATTTCCCAAATTTCAACCGTTTTATCCATGCTAATTGAAACAACAATTGATTTTTCTTTCACTTCGATAATTTTATCAACATAAGCAATATGAGGAATGTGTAAACATTCAGCAATTTCTGGACCTACTTGAGCAGTATCTCCATCAGTTGTTTGTTTTCCACAAATGATTAAATCAAAATCGCCCATGGCTTTGATTCCTTGTGAAAGAGTATATGAAGTGGCAACAACATCAGCCCCTGCAAACTTACGATCTGTTAAAAGAGACGCATCATCACATCCCATCCAAATAGATTCATTAAGGACCGTCGTAGCAGAGGGGGGTCCCATCGTAATCGTGGAAACCTTAGCTCCTGTTTGTTCTTTAATCCGTAGTGCGGTTTCAATAGCATATAAATCATATGGATTCATCTTCGTGTTGTTGCCATCACGAATGAGAACCCCCGTCACTGGATCGACTTTGACATCAGAACTTGCTGGAACTTGCTTTATACAAGTAACAATATTCATATAAACATTTTCCTGAACTAATAAGATTTTCTTGTTAGCGTTTCCCTTTCTTTGTATCTTTCTTTTTGGTTCATTACACAACCATCATTATATCACATTTCTTCACTTTTTACAAAATACTTATTTCAAAAAAGTAATAGATTTTTCTAATAATTCAATTTTTGAGGATTCTTCATCATATCCATGACCCGATCCACTCACAATATGAAGTAAAGAGTTGGGAAATTTGACCGCATAGGTAACTCCCGTCAAATAAGGAACCGCTTTATCATCACGTCCATGAATAATCAAAACAGGTTTTTGGAAAAGACCACACTCTTGAAATGGATCAATATTGGCCATTGAGTCCACAAGCGACCCTGCCAGTTCAAATCCAGCTGAGAATACATGACCATTATCCATTTTAGGAGCCGCATCAAACCGTTCCTTCATTTTTTGATACATAGATCCAGCAGGTGACCATAACAAAAGACGATCAATTGAAATTTCATTACATACAAGAGCAGCAATCGCTCCTCCCATTGAAAATCCAAGCAAGGACACCGTTTTAATTCCCGGAATCTCGCTTGCTGTATGAAGCATGAGCTTAGCATCTTCAATGGCTTCTCTATAAGAGAATTCATAAAATTCGCCATCAGACTCTCCATTGCAACTATAATCCATGCGAAGAGAAGCAATTCCTTCTTGATTTAGAAGTCTTGACATCGTTCGAAAGTATCCATTGTGTTCCGTCTTATTACCCGTATATCCGTGAAACATAACAACAATCCGAGTGGCCTCGTTTGGGAGGGTTAAATATCCTCTTAATGCACGATTATGTTTATTGATTATTTCCGTGTGTTGAATCATTTTCCAACCTCCTTTAATGCTTTATGAATATTACCTTGACTAGATTCTAAAAAATGATCAACTGTCAATTCATCGCTGATTCCACTTAAGATACTAAATAAAGCTTTTTTAACGGACTTGTATTTTAATAACTTAACTTTGGCTTCTTCATTAGAAATATGGGCCGCTTCTTCTAAAATAGATTCTGCTCTTTTCACCAATTTTTCATTGGTTGCTTGAACATCAATCATTAGATTTTCATACACTTTTCCCATTTTAATCATCGAGGCCGTCGTCAACATATTACATATCATTTTTTGAGCTGTTCCCGATTTCATCCGTGTTGACCCCGTCAATGGTTCGGCCCCGGTAATGGCCTCAATTGGATAAGCAACTAAACTAGCAAGTTCACTTTGACCCGTAGTGACGATACATGCGGTTTGACATCCGATTTTTTTAGCGTACTCAACCCCACCAATCACATAGGGGGTACGACCTGATGCAGCAATCCCAATAACCATATCTTGACTAGTCAATTGAATAGCTTTTAAATCTTCAAGTCCAAACATTTTATTATCTTCAGCGCCTTCTACGGCCTTTACCATCGCCTTTGCTCCACCTGCCATGACACATTGAACCATATCATCGGGTACAGAAAAAGTAGGTCGACATTCAACCGCATCAATCAGGCCAATCCGTCCACTAGTTCCAGCCCCCATATAAATTAGTCGTCCACCTGCTTCAAATGTAGTAACAATGACATCTACTACCTTCACCACTTGAGGAAGAGCGGTTTCTACCGCAAAAGCAACAATTTTATCTTCATCGTTAATAACTCGCACCATCTCTTCTGTTGACATTTTATCAATATGAAGAGTTCGCGAATTTCTATTTTCAGTTCCAATCTTTTTTAAATCAATATTCATATTATTTCCTTGGACTAGGAGTGATTTGTCCTAATACAACCGGATGTTTTGCACCAGTTGCTGAAGGAACATTACTTGGTTTTCCTTGAAGGGTCATATACCCTAAAATGGCAAAAGCAACTGCTTCTTTGGCATCACTATTTAGTCCAAACTCCTCTCCTGTCATTATATTCATTTGTGTCATTTCACGAAGTCTTTTTAATATATATAAATTATGGCTGCCTCCACCACAAATCACAGCACAGTCAGCGGTTTTGATAAAAGTAAGATATTGATAGGCAATAGAATAAGCTGTAAATTCAGCCATTGTAGCCACAATGTCTTCACAACGATAACGTGAAAATTGACATTCTTCACTCATTTTTTCCATAAAATCATGACTATATTGTTCTCTTCCCGTTGATTTTGGAGGAGTCCTTTTAATAAAAACATCTTGTTTTAAATAATCAATCACAGCCTTAATAGGTTTCCCTGACAAAGCAATATGACCACTCTCATCGTATGGATATCCATAATATTTTTTAGTAAAATAATCAATCATGATATTTCCAACACCACAATCAAAAGAAACAACATCATCTATTGTAGCACCAATGGGAATAAATGTCAGGTTACTAATCCCACCAATATTTTGTAATATTAAGTTTTGTTGGGTATTACGATATAAATAATACTCAGAAAAAGGAACTAATGGAGCCCCTTCCCCACCGGCTGCAATATCCATAACTCGAAAGTTAGAAATAGTTTGAATATTAGTCACATAAGCAATTATGCTAGCCTCTCCTATTTGCAAGGTTGAAGCGGGATTCCCATGGGGATCGTGCCAAATAGTTTGTCCGTGAGAAGCAACAAACTCAATATCTTGATAAGTATAAATAGTATCCTCTAGTAAAGCATCAATCGCGCGAACAAACCAATGACCTAACTCAAAATTTAGTAA
Organism: Bacilli bacterium; assembly: GCA_041667425.1. GTDB lineage: Bacteria > Bacillota_I > Bacilli_A > ML615J-28 > CAG-698 > JAQVOS01. The sequence continues at coordinate 1,166 of JBAYFA010000069.1, read as the reverse complement.
GGAAATTTCATGGAGTTTGGCAGTTGTCGTATTGAGATTTCGAAACAATCGATCCTTCATATCTTGATCATACGGAAGCATGTTAAATTTTAATAATCTGACATCTTCTCCTATGTCAACAAGCGCAGCATCAACTCCATCCAAAGACGTTCCACTCATTAATCCAATGGCTAACATAATAAATTCATCCTTTTCACTTTATAATATACCCCCAAAATGGGATCCAAATCTCCATCAACAACTTTTAACTTCAGTCCATCTTCAGCCAAAGCCAGCAATAATTCTTCTTGGGTGATGAGAGCATTCAAAATAAAACCTCCGCGAAAACCAATCACCGCATCTTCAGTTAACCGCAAACTTTTATATGCTTTTTTTACGTCAATCGCTAAATCACGGCCTGCTTTTTTAAGAAGATCAATGGCTTCAAGATTTCCACTTTCTGCCATTTTACTAACAACGTAAGCATACGCGGCAATTTCACGCTTAGTACGAGAATAGACGAAAGATCGAAGTTCATAAATACTATGTACTTCAACGGTTTTAAAAAATGCTTGAGTTAATGGTGATAGTGTTTGATCACTTTCATATTGATGAATACTTTGACACATCAGGTCACGAACAGTTGTAAAAGCCGATCCAACTTCAGTTAACATGTGACCAAAGCCTCCCACTAAAATGGTTTCATTATAGTGAATGCCAAATACAGCTGATCCCGTCCCAGATAAGACAAGGATGCCTTGATCATATAAATCCGTTACAATTGAATATAAAGCAATGTTAGCATCACTATCGATAATCGTTGGTACATGATAAGTATGTTCATATCCTTGCCGTATTTCTTCTATATTAGTAATGACTCCTAAACCTGATATTCCCATTGAAATACATACAATTTCATAATTTTTATTAACAAATTGATAGGCCTTATCAATTCCAATTCGAATGTTTTCTAAGGCCTGGTCACCCACTACAGCCGGCGAACCTGATCCTTCTACCGTTGTATAGAGAATGTTCTTAACGGCATCAATAATGCAGACTTTGGTTTTACTTCCGCCAGCATCAACAGCAATGACTACTTTTTCCATGGTAAAACACCTCGGACCATAAACCGAAACTGTTGTCCTGGACGTATATTTTCTAATAAATAATCACTCATATTCGCCTCT
>JBAYFA010000068.1:0-6709 GCA_041667425.1 Bacilli bacterium | reverse complement strand
TTTTAATATAATATGTTTTATCAATTCCCAACGTTTTTAAATGATTAGGAAATGTATATTGGAGGTGTTTGACTTCGCCTCTTCTTCGCTTTCGCGCTTCACACATTGACGGAAGATTTATTTGATTATTGTTCATATTTACCACCTCTCATATTATACCACAAATTCGCCTTCTTTATTAGGCAGGTTTCATTGCTATTCATTCCCTTGAAATAAAAATAAACGTTTTTGAATAGTACGAACGATTATAGGAACAAAGATAAGCTGAATAATAATTCCGGGAATTGCTATAATAAATAGCGTTTTTAAATAACTAATGAGGTTATAAGCCCCATAGGTACCGAAAGTAAGAACAATTCCCATTACCACTAAATAAACAATTCGTCCGAGCAACATCGCGCCAACTAAAGCAACGTATATGTGCACAGTGGGGTGCTTAATGAGTACGAGCCGATGATAGAATAGACCCGATACCAATCCATAAGTGCCCATTTCTGCACTCATGACAACTCCTGAGGGTAAAAGTGGAGGCATACCTCCAAATATGCTCACCAAAAGCGGAGTAACAAGCCCTGCAATGAGGCCATATTTCCATCCAATCAACAACCCGCAAATAAAAACCGGTAAATGCATCGGTGAAAAAAAACTCCCTAAAGGTATAATACCAATAAAAACGCCACGAAAAGGAATAGTAAAGACATATCCTAGTGCAATAAAGAAAGAGGTTAACACTATTTTTTTTAAGTCAGTTTGCTTCATATAATTTCTCTGTTCCTCTATAATTTTTCAATATTAACATTATACCACACAAAATAATCTATTTGTTAATTTATACATTTTATGATATAATAAAAATGGGGGTAAATTATGAACGAACTCTTTTTTTGGCATCAAAAAAAATATCCACTAATGGAAGAAGTTGACTTTAAAAAACTTCTTTTTCAAAATGAATTTGCTGGGCATCATATGTTCCACAACAAGAAAGAAGTCATGACTAGTTTAAACGCCGAAATAAAGGCTTTAAATCGCTCGTATCAAGATTTATATACTCCCATTGGTAACAATTATGTGCGCATCAATATAGCGCCCTATCTCAAATTTGGGTTTTCCCTAAAATACCTTGCTCAAATTTTTTATCACTCAGCTAAAGAAAATAATGGAACTATGGAAGGATATAAACAATCCCTACTAGATCATGAATTATCAATTGATGACCTTGAGAATCATCATCACAGTTCTACCTATCGATTAGCTTACGATCCTCACTATCGAGTTGTTGATAAAAAATACGTGACCGAAGCCATGAGACAAATTCAATTAGAAAACTTCATTGATCATCAAGGCTCTTCTATCATTGCCATTGAAGGCAAATGTGGTAGTGGAAAAACAACTATGGTCGATCATCTAGCCCAAAAAATAACATTTACTCGGATTCCAATGGATGATTTTTTTCTTCGCCCTCAACAAAAAAGTGTCAAACGAATGGGAGAAGTAGGCGGAAATATCGATTATGAACGAATTCTTGCCTTATTGGAATCCATTCGATCAACTTCGAGTGACATCATTATTTATGACAAATGGGATTGTATCGAAGAATGTTCTCGTAAAGTAGAGTTAAAACGGCATGATCGCATCATTTTAGAAGGCGTATATAGTTTTCATCCCGCTTTCCGTCATTTAATCGATCAACTTGCTTATTTAGATATTGATGATGTTACCCAAGATTTACGACTAAAACGCCGTAGCAATTACTTATCTTATGTAAATGTATGGGCTGTTTTAGAAAACATCTATTTTGACCATGAAAAAATTAAACTTTTATCAAATATAATCATATAAAAAAGGCCGAATCGGCCTTTTTTATATAATTATTTACACCCAGTACTTCCGTCGCAATCCCCACAATCTTCATGATCACAACTACAATTAGCTTCCGAAGTGCCTTTTAATTCATTTCGTAAGTATTTTCTCGCAGCATCTAAAGCAACTCCATCGACTCCTACTACTATTTGAATCCCCTGTTCAACAACAAGATCACGCATCAATTCACCAATGTTCTTTGTTAAAACGACATTAACTTGATGCTCTTTTAAAAATGACATGATTCCGTCGTGCCCTATTTGAGACGCCGTTGCCATAAAGGATTGAATCACCATTTTCTTAACAGATTGAACCATTAAAAAGGTTGGAGTTTGTCCAAAATGTTCACTCACTTGATCATCATCAACAGGAATAGCAATGGTAGTAAAATGAATTGGTAAATTTTCTAACGTTGCACTTGCTTTTTCAAGATAATTAACAGAAATTTTTTCTAGTAACCCCGCATCACACCATTCAGAAATTTTAGGATTCAATGGTATTTCTGCAAGAACTGGAATACCATATTCGGCTCCAATTTCTTCAACATGACTTTCCCCAAAAATTTTGATTTTATGATGACATTGATCACATTCTAAATAACTCATATTTTCAACCAACCCTAAAACAGGTATTTTCATCATATTAGCCATCTTCACCGCTTTAGATACAATCATTTTAACGAGTTCTTGCGGAGAAGTCACAATAATAATGCCATCAACACTCATACTTTGAAAAACAGTCAGAGGAACATCCCCTGTTCCTGGTGGTAAATCAACAAGTAAAAAATCAATATCTTGCCATATAACTTCTGTCCAAAATTGTTCTACCAAATTAGAAACAATCGGTCCACGCCATACAACGGGATCCGTATCGTTTTTCAATAACAAATTACTAGAAACAATTTTAATACCTGTACTAGAAACATTGGGCAATAATCCACCCTTATTTCCTCTAGTCTTATCTTTGATTCCAAAAATTTTAGGAATGGACGGACCCGTAATATCGGCATCCAATACACCTACTTGATATCCTTTTTGACGAAGATTAATTGCAAGAAGCGAAGTCACAAGTGACTTACCAACGCCCCCTTTTCCACTAACTACTCCAATAACTTTTTTGATACTACTCATTGGATGGGCTTTTTTTAATAAACTTTCGTGCTCACACTTTTCTTCGCAACTTTCACAATTATGATTACATTCACTCATAGACTACCTCCAAATATTCTCTTCTTATTATACCTCATTAATAACCGATGTCAACACAATGGCCTTATTCTTACTGAGCTACCTCATATATCATATGATATTCCTCATCAGTCAAAGCGTAACATAATAAATCATGAATGGTACCATCATATAGCATATAGCCATTTTTACGAATCCCTTCATACGTCATTTCCAATTTTTCACAAACACGCCGACTCCGTTCATTGGTAATAAAAGTTGTACATTCAATTCTTCGCAAAGACAATGCATGAAATCCCCATTTAAGCGCTTCTTTCGCCGCTTCAACAGCAATACTCTTCCCCCAATAAGCGGGATGAACCGTATATCCAAGTTCTGCTTTAAATCCTTTCACATAAGTATGCAATTCAAGGGTTCCAATCATTCTTTTGTTTTCTTTCCAGATAATTGCAAACACTCCCAATTGTCCATACTTCTTCTTGTCACGAAACATTTGAATAATAGTTTTGGTTTCGCTAAGACTAGTGTGAGGTTTCCATCCAGCAACAGGTCCAACAATAGGAAGTTTTGCATAATCATACATGGCGTGAGCATCTTCCATCGAAATTTCTCGAAGAATAAGACGCTCAGTTTCGATTAGTGGTAATTCAAATTGCATACCATCACATACTTTCTTAATCAATGATTTGAATGCTTTTAATGGATAGTGGACGATATGTTTTATCATCCACTTCAACAAGAACAGCATTAAACTGACTTTTTCCTTCATTTTCAGGAGTAAATATTGCTTTACTTTGATGTAAATAACGATTAATAATGATTTCCTTTTTCATACCGATGATGCCATCAAGAGGCCCCGTCATCCCAACATCGGTAATATAGGCACTTCCTTTAGGAAGTAGCCGAGCATCATGAGTCGGAACATGCGTATGAGTTCCAAAGATAATTTGAATTCGTCCATCAAAATAATGACCAAATGCAATTTTCTCACTCGTTGCTTCGGCATGAAAATCACAAATGTACAAATCACTCGGATATTTTTGTAACAGTTCTTCCGTCTTCTCAAAAGGAGAGAAATTTCCTTCCGCCATAAAAACCATTCCAATCATTTGAAAAACCGTAATTTTCATTCCATTATAATTAATGGTGGTAATTCCTTTTCCAGGAGCATCATCCGGAAAGTTATACGGACGGATTAAATTGGGAGTGGTATCAATAAATTCCAAAATTGTTTTATTATGATACGAATGATTCCCAAGTGTAATGACGTGAACACCCAATGATAAAAACCATTTAAAATGTTTTTCATTGAGCCCCCGACCATGAGTTGTGTTTTCACCATTCACAATAATGAAATGTATCTTATGTTCTTCTCGTATTTTTTTTAAATTTCGTTCAAAACTTTCACGTCCCAATTTTGAAAAAATATCGCCTACAATGAGTATTTTCATAAAATCACCTTGGTTTATTATAACTGAAAAAGGGGTAATTGTCAAACAAAAAAAGGCTTCACTTGAAACCAAGCGAGGCCTTTTTTAAATCGATTTTTATGCAGCCGGTTTATAAGGATTATAAATAGAACTTGCATTAAAATACTTCGAAGTAAATTGTTGAGAAACTAATTGGTTATCAACTTTACAGAACATTTCACCAACAACAGAAACATTCTTGTTTTGAGATGAGAATGGAGACCATGCAAATCCGCCAGCAGGAATAGTTACATATTCAGGTAATACATATCCGCCTTCATCGTCTACTTCAGCAGCAGCAGTAAGTCCTGGTTCAACAGCGACTCCGCCAAATCCAAAGATAACTTTTCCATCGCCATCAGTAGCAAATCCAATACGCCATCCATCAATTGAAACAGATGTTTGACGAGCAACATTTGAACCATTTATGTCTTTTGAAACAGTTGAACCTTTATAGTTCAAATAGGCAATTGGAATCATTACATCATGAGTGGTTTCATTGACTAATAATGTATATTGATAGTTTGAATGAACATCACCAGTACAACTTAAAATTTTACCAGTCATATTACCATCTACATCAAATTGAACACCATTGGCACTATCCACAGGAGCTTCAACGATATATGATATATATTTTTCATTAGCAAAATATTGATATCTTGTAACAGTGCCGTTTTCAGCAACGTCATCATAGTAGAATGTGAATCCTGACCAACCTAAATAAGTTTCAGAGAATGATCCATAACCAGTTCCATTAGGATAATCATCAGTACTGAATGTATGAAGTTCATCATATTGTTGAACTGGGTTAGCAGTTGCACTTCGGTTCGCATAACGTCCACCAAAATAAATGGTGTTTTGAAGTTCCGCGATTCCAACATTAATACCAATCTCGCCTGTGGCTGTATCTGTTCCAATAGTTACAGAATAAGTCATCATGACTTGATGATAACGTAAATATTGTTTTTGAAGTTCCCAAGTTGGACTAAACAATTCGTCTTCAGCACAAGTCCAAGCAACGGCAATATCTTTATAAACGCCTTCGCCGCCGACTGTTTCTGGAAGAGGAACAGTGTTTCCAGCTTCACGCCCAGTAATTCCCCATGGGAAATAATGTGGGAATGTTTCATCTTCAAATTTGTTGCTTAAGTCAAGTGCAACTTTTTGAGCATCATTTATTGCAGGTTTAACAGTGATGTTAATTTCATGAGTTTCCTCGAAATTTTTATCGTCACTATTTCCAACATAAGCGATGGTTGCAGTTAATTTTACAACAGTTTCAGTTTCTAGATATGGATCCATTTTTCCTCTATTAGAAAGAACGGATGCATTGTCACTTTCCCAGGTAATAGTAGCACCAAATTTAGGATCCATAATTGGTAAAGTAAGATTAGATCCTTCAATCATAGTATAATCTGCTGGTAATACATTGGCAACAATGTAATTCATTTTTTCTTCTTGAGTATATCCTTTTACCATCATATTATGTCTAGTAACACCAGTAACGCCGCCGCAAACATAATAAGCTTCAAGAGTTACAAGTGTATCATCAGCTGGTCTTGTATAGACAGCATTAGTGATAGGAGTTGAATCATAGTCATATGCTTCATCAACAGCAAGTACGGTACTCATAGAAGATGTCCAAGTAATTTGAACGTCTTTTTCGAATTCTCCACCAGCAAAATTAAGTTCATAAGCTTGAACTAAACTAGTTGGGAGAATAATACTATTTGTAATCTTAGCTTCTTCATTCAAGTATTTTGCAACTTGAACTTTAGCAGATTCAATAGCAGTGAATTCATTAATAGCAACATCATCAACGATGTTGAGTGTTAATTGGAATTCAATAGTTGTTTCTTCATACGATAAAACACATTTTACAGTTTCAATAGTGTCTGCAACATAATCATAAGTATATCTGTCGCTGGCAAGTTTGTTTTCCTCGACATCATAGTAATCAGCAGATACTAATTCATTTTCGTATACTGGAAAAGTAAAAGTTTCGGCAACGTATTTTGGAGTATTTGTCTTAATATATTGCATAGCATTAAAAAGAACTCTTGCTTTATCAGTATCTTCATAAACTTTAATTTCAATTTCATCTTTGATGGTTGGAGTCATAGTCGAAGTTGCAATAATGGTAGCAATACCACCTTTGTGTCCTGTTACTTTACCGAATTCATCAACAGT
>JBAYFA010000067.1:0-6710 GCA_041667425.1 Bacilli bacterium | reverse complement strand
ATTATGAAAAAATTATGGATTTTATTATCAGTACTTGTTTTGAGTTTTATTGTTGCTGGATGTAAACCTAATGAAGAAGAAGAGGAAGATCCAACAGCAAAAGATATTGATATTGTGCTTGCTACTACTTGGCAAGATGAATTACAAGCAAAAACTGTTTATCTCACCACGTGTGGACAAGCAGATATTGATATTATTAGAAATGTGATGATGATGGCAGGAATTCTTGATACTGCTTATACTCAAGATAATATGTTAACCGCTGCAGAAGTAGAAGATGATAGTGTTGTTATTCTTGTTGTTGGAACTTCTGGGAAAGGCTTAGGAGCGGCAGGAACCAACGTGACTGCTGAAAATACCCGTGCTGAAGCGTTTGCTACTAAAGCGAATTCAGGGAAAATTGAATTAATCGTTGTTCATATCGGTGGAACAGACCGTCGTGGTGAATTATCAGACACCATTATTGGATCAGCTCTAGCTGGTAGTGATTTAACATTTGTTGTTATAACAGGCGATGCTGATGATTTTTTTACTGATCATGCCAGTGATGCTGCGCCTTTATATTTGTTTTCTACTGCTTCAAAATTAGTTGCCCCATTTAAAGTCTTATTTGGGATTGAATAACATGAGGTCATTTTTTACCCTACTGTGTCTTGTGCTTATTGCTGGATTAGTAGGGTGCACACAACCAGTTTCTGACCCCGTTGAGGTCGAAATTGATCATAGCGAGATGACCATTATGACGGGCACTATCTATGAAACAGAGGTTCATACTTTTGTTACCAATGTCGATGGACCGCGGGTGGTCATTGTTGGTGGTATTCATGGAGATGAAATCGCTGGATGGACTGCTGGGCTGGAACTCTTAGAATTTGATTATAAAAAAGGGAGTTACCTGATTATTCCTCAAGCTAGTATCTTGGCTTGTCAATTAGGGAAACGGTATCCTGGTCAAGGTAATAATGGACAATATAATGAGGTTACCTATGAAGATCTGAATCGCGTATTCCCAGGTTCTGCTAGTGGAAGTGCAACAGGCATGCTTGCGTATGCTATTATTAGTGCTGTTTCTGACTTCAATCCAGATGTAATTATTGATTTACATGAATCAAAAGATAGTTATACCAATGGATATTTAGGAGATTCTGTGATTTATGGAAATGTAAAAACAGCTCTTTTTGCTCTTGAAATGACCGAAGAGATGAATGCCAATCACATAACGGCGACTGATACTCCATTTCATGCTGAAAATAGTGCACCAGAGGGCAGCTTTAATCATTATTGTGGTCAAACATTTGATGCTCTAGTCATGACTTTTGAAACGAATCGTAAATTAGACTTTTCTCGGCGATTTGATCAACAAATGGACCTTATTCAAATTTTATTTAATAAAATATAAATATGGAGGAATTATGAAAGGAAAAACAATTTTTTCAATTCTGTTTATTATTCTATTAGCAACCATTGCTGTAGGATGTAAGAAGGAACCAACCGTTATTGAAACCATTACCCCAATTGCTGATGTATTAGAAACATTTACCAACAATCAAGATGTGGTTGTTGAAGGGGTTATGTATGGAAAAACCAGTACTGGTTTTTACATATCAGATTCGACACTTGGAAAGATTTTTGTTACGCACGATACCGCAGCAGAAATTGGTGACAAAGTTAAAGTAACAGGTGTATATGGAATTACATCGAATATGCCTCGTATCAAAAATGTAAGCAAGGTTGTGGTAACGGCTAGTGATCAAACGCTTCCTACACCAGACACAATGACTGTTGAACAAGTATTTGCTTTGTCAGGAACTGCCAAAACAGGGAGTTATGCTAAGTATATTAGTTTAGTGGTTACTTTAGAAGATAGTGCGACTGGAATTGTTTTGAAGAGTGATGAAGCCAATACTCTCATTTTTTCTAGTATTACCGATCAAGAGCTTTTGAGTGCTTCTACTGGGAAACGGGTAACTATTCCTGTTATTTTACATGAATATAATAGTCTTGATTTAACATGGCGAGTTACTTTTGCTGGAGAAGCAACAGATGTTGTTTTGACTCCGCTTAGTTTTGATGTCTTAGTTACTAAAGCAATGACTCATATTAATAGTGTTGTTCCAAACAATGTGTATGGATCATTGGTGTTACCAACGGTTCATCCAACTATTAATTATTTACAATACACATGGACAGTAGCGACTAACGATTATGTTTCGATTGATGATAATCAAAAGGTTGCGATTGTGACTGATGAAACAGATCATGATGTTGTCTTTACTGTTACTATTTCTAATGGGGAAGAACAAGCCACTCGGACAGTTAACCTCACAAGTAAAGCCATTATTCAACGAGAAGTATCAGAGTTATTCTCAGATATGCCAGCCATGAATGACTCGACAGTGATATTGCATGGTGTTGTGGTGGCGTTTACGCGCAATCAGAGTTTAACCATTCGTTCAATTATTTTAAAAGATATGACTACTTTCGATACCATTTCTGTTGATTTTGCAGATATTGGAGATAATCAACTTCTTCATTCAAGTTCTGAATATCTTGATTTAAAACTTGGTGACGAAATCGTGGTTTGTGGATTATTTAGAACCATTACTCGTCAAACTGTTTATTCACTGACTTCTTTAGAAGTATTGAGTTCAGGAAATCCAGTTGTTCATGATACTGAAAACGCCTTTGTGATTAGTACAAAAGAAGATTATGAAGAACTTGGAAATAATTATGACCAATATTCTAGTAAATTAGTGAAATTTAATGATCCATTCATGAATTATTCAACTTCATCAACTCCTGTTAATACCAACTGGGTTCGTCTTGGGTATAGTGAAACTACAGCCAATTCAAAACATGATGGTAGCCATGTCTATGCGATATTAATCGCTGCGAATGATGAAGCAACTGGATCAGAAAAGTGGCATAAGATGTTTGAAATTCCATTTGTTTCTGGCCCTGCCATGCAATATGGAGGATATTTCTATGCATATGTCATGTATGTATCAGATACCTATATGGCTTTCGTTGTTCCTGAAGATTCGTTATGGGTATATGAGAATGACATTTCGGTTGAATTTGATCTTGGTGCTGGTATCCCAGCCTCTTTAGAAGATGGTATAATTATTCTTCCTACAACTCATTCTGCTGTCAGCGGTAATGTGGTTTGGACATCTTCAAATGAAGAACTTATTTCTACAACTACTGGAAAAGTGACCGGAGTTGAAGTGAACACAGTAGTTACTTTAACAGCTGTGTATACATATGATGAACTTGAACGGACGAGTACGTATGAAGTGACTATTCTTGGTACGCAGGCAGTGAGTGTTCATGACCTTCTTACTAGTGGTGAAGATGGTGATCAAGTGAAAGTCAAAGGTATTTTTGTTGCATATCAATCCGATGGCAATGCCAATGTGGCTCGCGATGGTATTATGATTATGGATGAAACGACCGGAGAGTTATTACTTGTAAATGCCATGGCTCAAATTGGTGGAGCATGGGGAGCTTATTTAGATAGCGCTCAAAATCCATTGGAATTTGGACACGAAGTACAAATTGTTGGAACTTTCTATTTAGATAGTCCTGCAATTGGATCAGGTCCTGCACAAACCGGACGTAAATATTTAGAAATTACCGCCAATTCTGTTGTAAAAAGAATATCTGATGAGAAAAAAGTTATTGATTGGAAGACAGACAATGCCATCGTTGTTGATAGCGATGAGGATTTAGTTGCCCTTTCAACAGATGTGCCTTATGGACAACTTATAAAATTCGTTGGAACGGTTGAAAATCCTATTTATTTGGGTGGATCAACTTCTTCTGATTATACTAATATTAATATTAAAGTATTCATGAATAATGCAACATCTAGTACGGAAGCCAAGTACAATGATCAAGTATTCTCGTTTAAAAATTCAGTGAATACTGCAAATGCTGGAGAAACGTGGTTAGCAGATTTGTTTGGAATCACTGAAGCCTTTGTTGGTCCAAGTGCAGCTAATCCGGCGAAACCTTTTATTGGAACAGTGTATGTTGTGATTAATGCTCGTTCATCCACTTATTTCCAATTTTCGCTAGTCAATTATACGGAAGCATCAATGAGTAGAATATATACAGATGTTGAAATTAATCAAACATTAGTTGAGAATCTTGCAGCAACTCATGAAGCAGGTCCTCTAGGATTTACACTTCCTACCACTCATCCAGAAATTACTGGAACGATTAGTTGGGTATCTTCTGATTCTTCATTGATTAATTTATCAACTAATATTGTTGGAGTAGTCAGTACGGATACACCAGTTACTTTAACTGGAACCTACAATTTGTATGGGGCAACTAAAACAGTTGAACATGTCGTTCTAGTGATGGCTTCAGCCAGTAGTGGACCTAAAACAGTATCAGCCTTATTGTCAACAGGGGTTGAAAATATGGAAACTGACGTCGTTGGTTATTTAGCGGCTTATCAATCAGATGGAAACAACAACGTTGACCGTGATGGATTCTTCTTAATGGATAAGACGACTGGGGAACTTTTGATTGTGAATGCTGTTGGATTGGTTAATGCTGAAGGTTCTTATGGACTATATAAAGATACCACTGGGGCGTTATTAGAAATCGGACAGGAAGTTATTGTATCAGGTGTCTTCCATTTAGATGCTCCTGCCATTGGATCAGGACCAGCGCAAACTGGGAAAAAGTTCTTAGAAATGAGTGCAACCTCAACGTTAACTCGTGTTTCTGAAACAAAGAATACACTTCCATGGGATAAGACAAATGCCATTTTAATTGATGAAGATACAGATCTTGTTGCTTTTGCAGCTACTCCTGTCTATGGTCAACTGATTAAGATTGTTGGAACAACAACGAACCCAATCCAATTGGGTGGCTCTAGTAATACATTTGCCACTATGAATATTAAGTTCTTTATGAACAATGCGGTAGATAATACTGGAACTAAATATAGCGGAACGACTTTTGCTTTCAAAAACAATGTCAATGTTCCTAATGCATCTGAAACATGGTCTAATGATCTATTTGGTATTTCAAGTGGATTAGTTTGTCCAACGGATACCATTCCAGCTAAACCTTATACCGGAATATTGTATGCTGTATTAGCTGCCCGTACTTCAACGTATTTCCAATTATCTATTGTGGTATACGATGAATGTAGTGCAACTCCGATTTCGTAATTATTATATACCGTAATATGTGTATTTTAGAAAACAGCCACCAGAGTTCTGGTGGTTGTTTGAATAGCAATGAGGACAATATGGAACAAAAACAAACATTTTTTCAAGTCATCTATTTAGGTCTCCAAAATGCCATTCAAGTCATTTGGAAAATATCAAAAATTATTATTCCAGTGTACATTGTGGTTCAACTACTGGATTATATTCATATCTTACCAGCCATTGGGACATTTCTTGCTCCCGTGATGGAAGCTTTTGGCTTGCCTGGAGAAGCCGCTGTTCCTATTATGTTATCAAACGTTTTGAATATTTATGCAGGAATTGCCTCACTAGTATCCTTAGAATTAACTGTTAAACAACTCACCATTTTAGCGGTGATGATTACTACGTCTCACTCGCTTTTCATTGAGACGTCTGTTTTGCATGGCATTCAAGTTCCGCGATGGATACAACTATGTCTTCGGATTGGATTAATGATTATATTGGGACTAATGATGAATGTTTTGTGGAGGATATAAATGGAAAAAATTGTTCAATTTTTTCATGAATTTATCGTTCCCACTGTGATTTCTTTAGGAGAAATGCTTCTTAAAATTATGATTATTATTACCATTGTGATGGTTGCCATTGAAATTTTAAAAGCTCTCAAAATTTTAGAATGGTTAAATAAACGTTTATATTTTTTCACTCGATTTTTAGGAATTTCTCCTCAAGCATCATTTCCTTTATTGATTGGTATTGTGATTGGAATTACTTATGGTGCCGGAGCGATATTGCTTAGTTATAAAAATAAAGAGATGAGTAAAAAGGACGTCATTCTTGTTAGCATTTTTTTGTGTTTATGTCATGCTATTTTCGAGGACACGCTGTTATTTACCGCTTTAGGGGCGAACGGATTGATTATCGTTCCTATTAAATTGCTAGTTGCTAGTTTAGCGACTTTCTTAGTTAATTATTTTATTCAAAAACGTCATTTATTAGAAGAAATATCCATTCCTGAGGTGATTATATGATAGATATTACATGGATTGTGGTCATTTGTTTTACCGGAGTGGCTATTATATATCTCATTTTGGAGCAAGCTATTTTGAGAATGTTGCGTCGCCATTTTAAAATTGTAATACATGTGAATGGAACACGAGGAAAAAGTACAGTGGCTCGATATATGGATGGAATTCTTCGAGAAGCCGGATATCAAACCTTTACTAAAACCACGGGAACCCTTCCTATCATTCATCATGTGAATGGAAGTGAAGAAAAAATTAAACGATGGGGACGGGCTAACATTCGTGAACAAGCCCACATGATGATGAAGGCTTATCGAGAGGGAGCGGAAGTTCTCATATTAGAATGTATGGCCGTTGATCCTGTCCTACAATGGTATTCAGAACATCGAATGCTTCATGCTGATATCAATATTATCACCAATGTTCGTCTAGATCACATAGGTGAAATGGGGTCTTGTATTGAAGATATCGCCCGTTCTCTTGCCAATACTGCTTCTCTAAATACCATCGT
>JBAYFA010000066.1:0-6713 GCA_041667425.1 Bacilli bacterium | reverse complement strand
TACGTCATCTCTTCATTTTCTAGGAAAAGAAGCCAATCAAATGATGAGTCAAGCAACCAATGATATTTTAAATACACTTTCTTTATCAAATCATGATTTGATTTATACTGCTAGTGCCACTGAAGCCAACAATCTTGCAATTTTAGGATATACTAAAGGATTTAAGACGGGTAAAATCATTACAACTCAAGTTGAACATCCGAGTGTATATCAAACTATGCAATCCTTAGAGGGCCAGTTTGAAGTGTGTTACTTAGACGTAGATGAAACGGGTCACATTCGATTTGACGATTTAAAAAACGAATTAAATGATGATACTATTTTAGTATCAATCATGTGGGTGAACAACATCGTTGGATCTGTCATGGATATTGCTGGAGTCATTGGTCTCATGAAGCAATTTCCCAAAGCCAAACTTCACGTGGATGTTGTACAAGGATTGTGTAAAATAGGTCCTCTATTTGATTTAAATGATATCGATTTATTTAGTTTTTCAACTCATAAAATGTATGGTCCTAAAGGAGTGGGAGGATTATTTGTTAAAAAAGGAGTCATTCTTCATAAAATTATGTATGGATCTGAAGTTCAATATGGACTTCGTCCAGGAACCATTGCTTTATCATTGGTTGTTGCCACTGCTAAAGCAATAAAAAAATTTTGGCCTCAGACCATAGCACACGAAGCATATGTCTCGGAGTTATTTCATGAAGCTATTATCTCTTTGCAACAACACCCCAAAATTCTCATCAATACACCTTTAGATAAAAGGAGTCCTTATGTCATTAATTTGTCGATTCCCTCTATTAAAGGAGAAACCATCGTTCATCATTTAGAAGCTTCGCATATGTATGTATCGACTGGTTCTGCTTGTTCATCTAAATTGCAAAAGCCTGAACGAACTGTTTTTGCGATGACACACGATTTGAAACGAGCTACCTCATCTATTCGTATCACCTTGTCCCATTTAACAACGCATGAAGAGATGAAACAATTGCTTTATATTCTAAATCAATTATAAGGAGTCAATATGTATGATATGATTTTAGTCCGCTTTGGCGAAATGACGCTGAAGAAGGATAATTATAAACAATTTTTAAAACGCATGATTCAAAATATCAAAAAAAAATTATGGCAATTTCCGACGATTACTTATGCTAATACAGATTATCGCTTTTATATTTATTTAAATGGAACAAATGAAGAAGAAGTTATTGAACAATTACAAATTATTGTTGGAATTTATAGCTTCAGTCTGTGTAAAAAAACCTCAAATGACTTAGATGAGATTGCAAAAACAGCTATTTTTTGTTTAGAAGAACACACCCTTCCCTTCACGTTTAAAGTGGAAACCAATCGTGCTAATAAAAACTACCCCCTGACCTCTATTCAAATTTCTCAAGAGGTAGCCAAACGAGTCTTACCCAAAGTTGAAGGATTATCTGTTGATGTACATCATCCTCAAGTGACTTTGGCTATTGATTTACGAAGTGAAGGAACGTATGTTTATACTAAAGTGATAAGAGGATTGGGAGGATATCCATCAGGAATGGCCGGTAATGGCTTATTGCTTATTAGTGGAGGAATTGATTCCCCTGTTGCTGGGTATTGCTGTATTCGTAAAGGCCTTAAAATTGAGGCCATTCATTATGCGTCTCCTCCTTATACGTCGGATGAGGCTTTACAAAAAGTTATTTTACTTATGGAACGATTGTGTGAATATACAAGTGATGGAGAAATGACACTTCATGTGGTTCCCTTTACGGATATTCAATTACGCATCAAAGAACGAGCTCATCCCAATTATTTAATTACACTCATGCGTCGAGCGATGATGACGATTGCTGATACATATGCTAGAAGCCATTATTTAGATTGTCTAATCAATGGGGAAAGTATTGGACAAGTTGCATCGCAAACAATTGAAAGTATGAAAGTAGTCAATGAAGTGACGACGCTTCCGGTTATTCGCCCACTTGCTACGAATGATAAAGAAGAAATTGTTTGTCTCGCTAAGCAGATTAAAACCTATTCGATATCGATTATCCCTTATGAAGATTGCTGTACAATCTTTGTCCCTCAACATCCTGTGATAAAGCCACGAATCGAAGCTGTTCTTCGTGAAGAAGAAGTCTGTGATTTAGCGCCCCTTATTAAGGTGGCCATTGCTAATATTGATACTTACTCGTTATCAACCAAACAAAAAACCATCGTTCGCCCCTATCGGCTATACGAAATATAATATAAGGAGTTTAGAATGAATCCAGAAGAAAATAACCCCAATGACCTTAATATAATCTCTGAAGAAACCCCAGTTGAAGAGGGTCCTGAACAAACACTGGCGATTGAGTTGCAACAACTTGAAGTATTAATGGAAGAAATGGAAAACAAAGCCACTGAGGGATCCATCGATGAGCGCAATGTCATGATTGAACAGTATCTTATATTAAAAGAAAAAACTAAAGGTATTCGTAAGCAAATCAAAGAACTTAAGAAAACCCACAGAAATATCTATGATAAAATACCAATATGGATGTATGGATATGGCATTATACAGCTTATCTTATATTTTCCGTTTTTATCATCAATGATTTGGATTAATTTTTCAAGTTGGTTGATTACTATTTTTAATGTTCCTTTAAATGATATCACCAATAATGCTCCCGAATTTTTCTATAATATTATTTTATTTTTACTCGTATATGCTCTCCCTATTTTGGGAATGTTCTTATCGTGGATTTTATATACATATGCCACTCGCTCGCTCTTTAATCGAAAAGTTTTCCGCTATATTTGGATTGGACAAACTGTTTTGATAGTTGGCATGGGACTGTGGGTATATTTTAATTTCTTACAGGATATTCTTCAATGAAAGCTATTACTTCCTTGCAAAATTCACAGGTGAAAACATGGGGATTGTTGCATGATCGTGCCACTCGAAATGAACGCAAGCAGTTTCTTGTTGAGGGGTATCATTTAGTTCGGGAAGCCCACCAAGCTGGAATTTTACAAGAATTAATCATTACACAAGAGATGGATGCTATGTCAGGAATTCCATCAACCTTGGTTTCTATGGAAATCATTCAAAAAATTGCTAAAACCAAGACTCCTCCAGGAATTATGGGA
This sequence comes from Bacilli bacterium, assembly GCA_041667425.1. Classification (GTDB taxonomy): domain Bacteria; phylum Bacillota_I; class Bacilli_A; order ML615J-28; family CAG-698; genus JAQVOS01. Next base: position 3,590 of record JBAYFA010000066.1, on the reverse strand, counting down.
ATTTGTAATATGAACAATTCAAATGATTTGAATCGAGATCGATATTTAATTTTAGATGGTATTCAAGATCCTGGAAATCTCGGGACGCTGATTAGAAGTGCATTGGGATTTGGGATTGAAGGCATCATTACCACTCCCAATGGGGTTGATATGTATCATGATAAAGTGTTACGGGCAACGCAAGGAGCTTTGTTTTATTTAGATATTCATGTAAATCCTTTAGAGGAGATCTTACCCCTTCTTCTTATGCAAGGGGTAAAATTATATGGAACAGATGTTGAAGAGGGGGTTTTTCTTCATGAAATAACTCCCCCTCATCGGTTTGCTATTGTCCTTGGATCAGAAGGGCAAGGGTTATCTTCATATGCTAAAAAACAAGTTCAACAAATGGTTCATATTCCAACTCATGACATTTTAGAATCATTGAATGTGGCCATTGCGGGATCGATTATTTTATATCAATTTATGCAACGAGGAGGATATTAATGGTCTATTTTGGAAATGATTGGGACGATCTCTTATCGGGCGAATTTCAAAAAGAATATTATCAAACACTTAAATCGTTTTTGCTGACAGAGTATCAACAATATACCATCTTTCCACCCATGAATGATATTTTTAATGCGCTAAAATATACGTCCTATCAAGATACAAAAGTCGTTATTTTTGGACAAGATCCATATCATAATCCCAACCAAGCCCACGGGCTGGCCTTTTCGGTTGGCGATCAAAATCCCCTTCCGCCATCGTTAAGAAACATCTTTTGTGAGATTGAACAAGAGTGTCATATCGCGATGGGAACCTGTGGCAATTTAACTCATTGGGCTCATCAAGGCGTCTTACTTTTAAATGCGGTGTTAACTGTTCGTTACCCTATTGCCAATTCTCATAAAGGAAAGGGCTGGGAAATTTTCACTGACGAAATCATTCGGCGTTTGAATGAAAGAACGAACCCTATTATTTTCTTACTATGGGGCAATGATGCCGGAAAAAAGAGTCGATTGATTACTAATCCTCATCATGTTATTTTAAAGGCATCTCATCCCAGTCCATTGTCTGCTTATCAGAGCTTTTTTGGATGTGGACACTTTAAAAAAGTGAATGAGTTATTAGTCAAGTGGAAGCAATTACCTATTGACTGGAAAAAGACTTCATAAAGAATTGTTTAGTTCTAAAATAATCCAAGAAACCTTTTTGACAAATCTCTATTTATATGGTATAATAAATTGTCTAGTTAGGGAGTGAGTTTTCTCACTCCCTTGATTATGTTTTTATGGAGGATTTATGAAAAGTTTACCACATATTGTTGAAACCATCGTTGATGACGAGGCTAATCGTCTTCATTTGGTCGTTGAAGACCTCATTTGGGAAACAATTCATCACCAATATTATTTACGCGTCATTGCTGATTCTGCGGCTGGCCTTTCAATTGACGAGGCGAGTGCTCTAAATGAAGCCATTAGTCTTCGCTTAGATGAAATGGATCCTATTGATGTTGAATACATACTAGAAGTGTCTTCTCCTGGGTTAGAACGCCCATTGAAAAAGAAAGAAGATTTTCTTCGTTTTATGGATTCTTATATTTATGTAAAGACCTATCTTGCCCTAGATGGGCAAAAAGAATTTTATGGGACTCTGAGTTCATATGATGAGGACGGAATAGATGTCTTATATCAAGACAAAACAAAACAAAAATCAATTAAAATCTTACACCAACAAATCAGTATGGTTCGGTTGGCTGTGAAATTCTAGGAGGAGAATATGATTAATAAAAAATTTTTTGAGTCTCTTGAGGCCATTGCCTTTGATCGGGGACTGGACATGGAAGATATTCTTGCGAAAGTAGAAATCGCCATGGGAATTGCTTGCAAAAACAGTGATGTTCCTTATAATGGTACCATCAAACTAGAATCTGACATGGAAAAGAAAAAACTAAAGTTTTATGATACCTATGAAGTCGTCGATGAATTGGTGACTGAAGAGGGAGCACCAAAAGAAAAAGAAGAGGGGCTTAAGAAAATGGCCCTTGAAGAGGCTCGTTTAATTAAACCTCGAATCAAAGTGGGGCAAGAATTACGCGAAGAAGTAAATTTATCGTTATTTAAACGCAAAGCCGCCTCTTTGTTTCGCCAAAACTTACTTAATGAACTCACCTCTTTAGAACGCGAAGATGCGTATAATTATTTCTCTGAAAGAATTGGAGAAATCATTACGGGCCGCGTCAGTGCTAAAAATGATCGATTTATTACCATTCATTTAGGCAAAGGGGTTGATGCGACGATGTCGATTAAAGATTCCATCGAAAGTGAAAACTATTTAATTGGTGAAGAAAAGAAAGTCTACATCAGTAAAGTTGAACGCACAGGAAAAGGACCTAAAGTGTTTATTTCTCGGACGAACAAAGAAATTGTTCGGAAACTATTTGAAATGAATATTCCTGAAATTGCTCAAGGAGATATTGAAATCATGGGCATTGCCCGTGAACCAGGAGTGCGAAGTAAAGTCGGAGTTATGGCGCTAAGTGCCGATATTGATCCCAAAGGTGCGTGCGTTGGGTCACAAGGATCGCGGATTAAAGCAATTAATAATGCTTTAAATGGAGAAAAAATTGATATCTTTGTTTGGAAACAAAATCCAGTGGATTTGATTGCTGAAGCACTATCTCCAGCTCGGGTTTTGAGTGTCATTACAGATGATAAAACTAAAAAAGCGATTGTCATCGTCAATGAAGATCAATATTCGCTGGCGATTGGTTCTAAAGGGCTGAATGCAAAATTAGCGGTATTGGCAACTGGATGGAAAATAGATATTAAAAAATTAGAAGACGCCATTGCTGAAGGACTTGATTACTCTTATAACGTCAATAATTAGGAGACACTTATGCAAAAAGTCAAAAAAATTCCAATTCGTCGATGTTTGGCGACTAACACCCCTCATCCTAAAGCAGAGATGTTTCGCATCGTTCGAACTCCTGAGGGAGAAGTGAAGATTGATCCCATTGGAAAGATGAACGGACGAGGAGCATACTTATCAAAAACGAAAGAAGCCATTATGCTTGCCATAAAGAAAAAAATGTTGGATAAACAGTTAGAGATAACGATTCCTGATGCGATTTATGATGAATTATTGGCTAAGATTGATCAATAATGAATCGAAATCCACTATCCATTCTTGGACTTGCTCAAAAAGCCGGGTTGATCATCACCGGTGAGGATAGCATCATCTTGGGTTTGCAAAAAAACAAGATAAAACTAGTCTTAGTTGCTAGTGATGCCTCCCTCAAGACGATTGATAAATTTAAAAGAAAGTGTTATTTTTATAAGGTTCCATGTTGGTGCGATTATACGGCTGATGAATTGTCTTCATCAATTGGGAAATGGCGAAAATTAGTCGCTCTTACCGATGAGGGAATGGTTAAAACCTTAGAAAAATATAAGAGGTAATCATATGAAAGTTAAAGAGATTCTTGAAGTATTAGATGTTCCTGCAGAGGATCTATTGCAAAGACTCGACAATGTCGGAATAGAAGCCGATTTAGAAACAGACATCAAGCCTGAAATTGTAAAAAAACTTGGGAAAGTATATAAAGT
>JBAYFA010000065.1:0-6793 GCA_041667425.1 Bacilli bacterium | reverse complement strand
TTGGTGTGCGAATTGCCTGCATTTTGCCAGGAGACACTAAAACAAGTTTTACTAAAAATCGTCATCAACCCGCTATTCTTATTGATGAAGTCTATCATCATCGCATTCAACGATCACTTGAGCGAATGGAAAAAGATGAAATTAAGGGAGATTCTCCTATTAAAGTCGCAAAAGTTATTCATCGGGTGATTTGCAAGAAGAATCCTGCCATTGTTAATATCGTTGGATTTAACTATCAATTTCTTGTGTTGTTATCACGAATTTTGCCGACACGACTCGTTCAATGGATTTTATATCAAATGTATGCAAAGTAAAACCCTCTTAAAGGGTTTTTAAAAATGTATTATTTTAGCACTTAATACTTGACAGTGCTAATAGGGTGCGGTATAATAAATACGAAATACAAGGAGGATTGCACAATGGCAGAAATTAAACAATTTAAAACTGAATCGAAACGTTTATTAGAATTAATGATCAATTCTATTTACACAAACAAAGAAATTTTCTTGAGAGAACTCATCTCAAATGCAAGTGATGCAATTGATAAATATCATTATTTATCTTTAACTGAAGAAGTTCTTCCGAAGAAGAATGATTATGAAATCTTTTTATCATTTGATAAAGAGGTTAAAACGATCACCATTAAAGACAATGGAATTGGCATGACTTATCAAGAACTCAATGATAGTCTTGGAACCATTGCGAAAAGTGGCTCAATTGAGTTTTTAGAAAAAATGAAAGCTAATAATACGAAAGATATTGATATCAACATCATTGGTCAATTTGGGGTGGGATTTTATTCGGCCTTCATGGTTGCTAGTCAAGTGGATGTGAAAACTAGATCTCTTTATGATGAAAAAGGATATCTCTTTAGTTCAACCGGAGCGGATACTTATGAAGTATCAGACATCGACAAAGAAGATTCTGGAACAGAAATTGTTTTACATCTTCGTGATAATAATGATGATTTTGAATTTGATCAATTCCTTGATGAATGGAAGCTCAAAAGCTTGGTGAAAAAATATTCAGATTATGTTCGCTATCCTATTCGAATGAATGTTCATAAGAGTGTTCCGGTTGAAGGCGAAAAAGACAAGTATGAAGAAACAGTTGAAGTTGAAACGCTCAACTCGATGACACCGTTATGGAAAAAGCAAAAGGGCGATATCACCGAAGAAGAGTTAAACGAATTTTATAAACAAAAATATTATGATTATGAAAACCCACTGCTTAACATTCAATTGAATGTTGAAGGAGCTATGGAGTATACTGCCTTGTTGTTTATTCCGAAAAAAGCACCCTATAATCTTTACTCAGAAAAGTATGAAAAAGGATTACAATTGTACTCTAAAGGTGTCTTTATTATGGATAAGTGTAAAGAACTTCTTCCTGATTACTTGCGTTTTGTAAAGGGACTCATTGATTCTAGTGATTTATCACTCAATATTTCCCGAGAATTGTTACAAAAATCAAAACAATTAACAGATATTGCCAAAAATGTTGAAAAGAAAATCGTCAGTCGGTTAGAAGGATTACTTAAAAACGATTATGATAAATATTTGGAATTCTTTAAAGCCTTCGGTGTTAATTTAAAATTTGGAATTTATGATGATTTTGGATTGAAAAAAGACATGTTGCAAGATCTCATTATTTATAATACGGTTAATCAAGAAAAAATGATTACATTAAAAGACTATGTTGCCCATATGAAGGACAAACAAAAGTATATCTACTATGCTTCTGGAAAGAACAAAGCAAGCATTCTTGCTTTGCCACAAATGGATCTTCTTAAACAACAAGGGTATGATGTGTTGATGCTTACCGATGATGTGGATGAGTTTGCTATTAATGTGATGCAAGAATATGACAAGAAACAATTTAAATCCATTAATCAAGGAGATCTTGACCTTTTAGATAAGAAAGAAGAAAAGAAATTAAAAGAATTAGAAGAGCAAAAGAAGCCACTTCTAGACAAACTAAAAGAGATTTTAAAAGATGAAGTGACTGATGTGGTATTATCTAAACGGTTGACGGATTCAGCGGTTTGTTTGGTTAGTAGCGATGGCGTTTCTTTTGAAATGGAAAAAGTAATTGCCAATATGCCCAATCAAGAAAAACCAAAGGCAACTAAAATTTTGGAAATTAACCCCAATCATGATTTATTCCAAGCATTGGAAAAAATATTTTATGACAACCCATTGGAATTAGCAGATTATGCAGATTTACTATATGCACAAGCGTTATTGATTGAAGGGTTTGAACTAAAAGATCCAGTTGATTTTGCGAAGAAAATGTCCAATCTCATTATTAAAACAATTAAATAATCATGGAATAGGTTCATTGAAATCAAGTTTTATATTATAATCAAAATGTCTAAAGAACTCAATCAAAATGTTGAGTTCTTTTATTATACGTGATATAATAAGATAATTAAATGAGGAATACTATATGAAAAAACAATTGAATTATTTATGGAAAGGCAGCTTAATTGGAATTGGTTTTGTTGCCCCAGGAACAAGTGGAGGCGGATTTGCCGCTATTTTGGGATTGTATGAGACATTGATTAACGCTGCGAAAGATATGTTTTCCCATCCATTAAAAATATTGAAAGAATTATGGGGGCTTCTTTTAGGCGTAGTCATTGGAATTGCTTTTTCATTTGTGGTAATTTTTGCTATTATTAAGTTTGCTCCTATTCCCATGACGATGCTTATTGTGGGCTTTATTTTGGGATCAACCCCTAAAATCTATCAGGAAACGAAGGTCAAAAAGAAAGTCGTATGGGATTATGTGGCTATTTCGATTGCCATTGCTCTTACCGTGATTCTTCCTCTTTTACCAACTCAAGAAGCGACAGTTCATATGAATCTAGTGTCGATTGTTATTTTATTTGCTGTGGGAGTCGTTGCCGCAGCAACGCTTGTCATTCCAGGATTATCAGGATCAATGGTTTTAATGGTGTTGGGATTTTACTTCTTTTTCTTTAATACAATCATAGATGTGGTTCATGCTTTAGTTAATCTTGAACTATCGACGGTATTAGTCACATCATATCCTTTAATTCCTGCTTTCTTTGGATTGGTGATCGGATTGTTTGTTTTATCAAAAACGATGTCACATTGGTTGAAAACAAAACGTCAACGTGTTTATTGTGTTATCTTTGGAGCCGTTATTTCTTCTCCTTTTTCGATTGCCTTTGCTATGATTCAAGAATATAAAGGTCAGATGCAAAAAAATCTTGTTATCAATCTTATTATAGGCGTGGTTACATTATTCTTTGGACTTGCCCTAGGGTATTGGATGGATAAAATGGAGACAAAGCATGAACAAGTGTAACATTTATAAGCGATGTGGGGGATGTACCCTCCTTCATAAACCATATGAAGATGGGATTAATGAAAAAAAAGTGATGATTCAACAACTTTTTCAAAAAGAAAAGTTGTCTGGGGCTCCTCAAACGATTATTGGTATGGAACATCCTTATCGATATCGTAATAAAATGTTAATTACGTTTAGTCGAGTTGGTAAAAACACCATTGGTGGTTTTTATGAAGAAAATACGCATCGCGTGATTGATCTTGATGAATGTATTATTCATAGTGATTTACTTAATCGCATTGCCACTTTTTTACCTAAACTCATCGACCGATTGCGACTACTTGCTTATAACGAAGATCGACAAACGGGACTCATTCGCCATGTTATGATGAAAGAAGGATTTACCAGTCATGAACTGATGGTGGTGATTGTCACATCTAGTGAGGTTTTTCCAGCAAGAAGTGCGTTTGTAAAAGAATTACGACAAGAGTTTCCGATGATTACCACCATTATTCAAAACATTAATTCTCGAAAAACTAGCATTATTTTAGGAGACAAAGAACGCATTTTATATGGCCCAGGATGGATTCGTGATACTCTTTGTTCTCTTCAGTTTAAAATTACATCGAAATCGTTTTTCCAAGTTAATCCTCAACAAACCCAAGTTTTGTATGAGTTGATTTGGAAAATGGTAAGTGGCAATGGTCAAGATATTGTCTTAGATGCTTATTCAGGAGTGGGAACGATTGGCCTTACTTTATCTCGTTTTGTTAAGCAAGTCATCTGTGTTGAGAACAATCCCCAAGCAGTCAGGGCGGGTATTAGTAACGCAAAAGATAATAAAATATCAAATGTAGAGTTTTACTGTGAGGATGCAACGGTATTTGTACAAGATCTATCCAAACATCACGAACATATTGATTGTTTGGTGATGGATCCCCCACGTAGTGGATCAACTCCTTTATTTTTAGAATCGATTATCAAGTTAAAACCAAAAAAAATAATTTATGTTTCATGTGAACCAGAAACGCTTGTTAGAGACTTAAAAGTGTTGGTTCATGATTATCAAATTGCAGATAGTGTTGCAGTGGATATGTTTTGTTGGACAAAACACGTGGAGACGGTAGTTCTATTAAATAGGATAAAAGAATGACTAGATCTGAGTTGATTTCTTGACATTTTTTAATAATATTTTGAAAACAATTAATTTGTTATAAAATGTGTAAAAATGCGTTACTTTTGACTGTAAATTGTGATTTGTCTTGAGAAAAAGCAAACTTTTCGAAGTGTTTTACATTTGAAGCAACTGTTTGTCGTTAACCCAGTAAAAAAGCTAAAAATGAACTAGTATATTACTTATTTATGTGAAAAAATAGAAATTAATTCAATAAGAAAAGATAATAATCAATATTCGTTTTAAGAAAGTGGTAAAACATGAGAAAAATTTTTATCGTTTGTTTATTTATTTTAATCAGTAGTTTAGTAGGGTGTGCTGTTCCAACTGATCATGATGATTCATCTGATTTAGGAATAGAATTGACTTATGCCATCGTAGATACAGGGGTAATCCATTTTTATAATAACGATAGTATAATTGCTCAACCTACTTTAAGTGATGCTTTTTATGGGCAAGACGCAATGTATCATCTTAATGAGCCAAATTATACTGATCATGGTGATGGCACCGTGACGGATAATGTGACTGGACTGATGTAGCAACAAGATATGGGGGTGAAAGTCACCTATCAAGAAGCTATGAGTCATGCTGAAAATTTGGTGTTTGCTGGATATGATGATTGGAGAGTTCCAACGATCAAGGAATTGTATTCCTTGATTATATTTACTGGTAATTGTGGTGGTGAAGTTGCCGGAACTGAGCAATTTATAGATACTGATTATTTTTATCAACCTTTTGGTGATTCTTCTATTGGTGAACGTGAAATTGATGCTCAAACGTGGTCATCGACGATGTACACTGGTGAAACCATGAATGGAGATTTAACTGTATTTGGCGTTAATTTTATTGATGGAAGAATTAAAGGATATCCTTATTATAAAAAAGGCGTTGAAAATTTGGCGTATTTTCGTTTCGTTAGAGGAAATGAAGAATATGGAAAAAATAACTTGATAGATAATAACGATGGAACTATTACCGATTTAGCCACCGGATTGATGTGGCAACAAGCTGATAGTGGCGTTGGAATGGAATGGGAAGATTCATTATATTATGCAAATGCATTAGATGTTGCTGGATATGATGATTGGAAACTTCCTAATGCCAAGGAATTGCAAAGCATCGTTGATTATTCGCGCTCACCCTTTGCAACACAATCTGCTGCGATTAATCCATTGTTTAGTGTTTCAACCATAATAGATACGAATGAACAACTTAATTATCCATATTACTGGACATCTATGACTCATTTAACTGGAAAAGGGGCTAATTTGTATACTTCTGCAGTTTATGTGGCATTTGGTGATGGTCAAGGAATTATGAATAGTATTTTGATGGATGTTCATGGAGCGGGTTGTCAAAGAAGTGATCCGAAAAGCGGAAATGTTGAGGATTATCCTGCATCACTTGGTCCACAAGGGGATATACAAAGGGTATTTAATTATGTTAGATGTGTTAGAACTGTGACTATTTTTGATGAGACAAATAAATAACAGGGACAGCTTATAGGGTAATCGATTATTATTTGCTGGCGTTATATAATAAAATAAGAAAGGAAAAACAAATACATGAAAAGAATATTTTGTTTTACATATATATTATTTGTTTTGTTTGCTCTTTCAGGTTGTGCCATTTTTCAGCAGGCTCCAATCGATAAAATAGATGGCAATTATACAGGTGTACTCATTTTTGAAGAGGAGTCGATATCTAGTTGGGTTCCAAGTGTTGAGGTGGAAATTATTAATAATCAGTTATTTTGGGAGCAAATTGAAGAGGGTGAATTTGTAAAAGGGACAATAGATGATCATTTTTGGGGTTATTCGCATCTTGTTATAGTTGCTGGGTATGATGACATTATCAATCAGTTAAAAAATATGAAACAATGTTTATCGATAGAAGTTGAGTCAGGTGATATCGGATATCATTTATTTGAACTAGAGGGCAAATTTTATATAGTTCTTGCCTTATATACTTATGAAATGGGTTATCATTCAATAAAAGGGTATGAATTAAATGAGCAAGATGCTTTAACCGGTTTTAGGCGGTCATTACAATAAGGGTGTTTATTTAATTGATTTTCATAATTAGCAAATATCTTGAATAAATACTATTTAGAAGAGCAAGTGGCTTTACACAAGGAGAAAGATTTCAAATGAATTTATTTAAAAGATTATTTAATCCAACCGTAAAAACTATATATAAAGTATTATTTCTCGTTTTTTTGACAATCCTCGTAACATATCTTGTTTTTAAAACGGGTGGAACCAAGGGAGCATGGGCTCAATTATATTTTATGACTAT
>JBAYFA010000064.1:0-6796 GCA_041667425.1 Bacilli bacterium | reverse complement strand
ATAATATTCTTCAATAATTTTTTTACCTTTTCCCAATGGAAGAAGCGATTGTGTTATGACCATGAAATCAACTGCAGTAACAGTATAAGATACACTAACCAAGGTGGCGGTTCCCAAATAATTTTTTGCTTCAAAAATGATTTCGTGCCGCTCATGATCAACATACTTGACAAAAGCATTGAGTTTTCTAGCAATGGCGCGAACAGCTTCTACTGCTTGCTCATTTCGACATGAATAATATCGACTTCGTAAAGAAGGAATATAATGATGTTCTGAAGTTTCAAATGTATTAGAAAAATAGTCCTTAAATTTCATCCTTAATCCTCCTAATAATATCTTTTACTTGTTGTTCTGTATGTTCATAAGATCCTTCATTGTTAATTAAAAAATCCGCCTGACGAATCTTGTCTTCAATAGACATCTGCCGATTCATTTTAGCAATGGCATAATTCATGGTAATGTCATCACGGCCGATGAGTCGTTCTAATTGTAATTTTTCCGAAATATAAACAACGATGATTTGATCAAAATCACGTTCCATGTTGGCCTCATATAATAAAGGAACATCAACAAACACAATTTGCTCATTAGGCATTTTTTGAATATCTTGTTTGATACGTTCTTTTACCAAAGGATGAATGATTCGATTAAGTTGTTGTTGCTTTGCAGGACTCATAAAAATCAGTTCCCCCAATGCTTTACGATTCACTTGATCATTTTCGATAACTGATGATCCGAAAGTGGCAGCAACGGTTTTAATAACAGCTGGATCTAAAAGGATTTCATGAGCAATGCTATCACTATCAATCACTTTATATCCGGCTTTTCGAACCATTTTATCAACCGTTGTTTTTCCACTGGCAATTCCGCCGGTTATTCCAATTAATTTCACAATCTTCAATTCTCCTTTCATTCATTCTATTATAAACTAGGTATTTTGTCAATATATTGACAATTTTTGCAGCAATAAGTTCCTCGGCCTCCCACTACTATTTTTTGAATAGGAACACCGCATATCGGACACACCTTTTTTCCATGAATAAGCAATTTTTGTTGAAAACGGCCATGAATAGATCCACTTGAAAATGTCCGAATAGTCGTTCCTCCACAAGCAATCGCTTCACCTAGAACTGCTCGTGATACTTCAATAATGGTTGCAATTTCTTTCTCACTGACCAAGGAAGTTGGTTTTTCAGGGTGAATCCGAACTCGAAACAACACTTCATCAACATAAATATTACCCAGTCCACTAATTATAGTCTGGTCTAATAGACTCGATTTAATAGGACGCAATCGCCCCTCAAAACGACTCTTTAAATAAGCTACGCTCATGCCATCATCAAAAGGTTCTGGGCCCACACGCGATAGTGGGGGTTGAATCCATACATTCTCTTCATGAGAAAACAAATGCATCGTCCCAAACTTTCTAGTATCATTATAAGCAAGCATTCCTTGTTCCCATGAAAACACAATATGATCATGTCTAGTCGCCTCTAAATGCTCTTCAAAACGATATTTTCCTTCCATTCGTAAATGAGAGATCAATATTACATCATTAAATATGAAAATTAAATATTTTCCACGACGATCAATGTCAATTAGTGATTGTCCGATTAACCGCGAACGAAATTGTATTTCAGACACATTTTGAATAATTTTAGAATAATATATTTGAATATTAGTAATCGGAGTTCGAGGAAGTGAAGCAAGCAGCATTTGCCGAACAGTTTCAACTTCTGGCAATTCTGGCATATTACATCCACGTAATTCGACTTTGATTATATCGATCCACATAGGTCAACGCATCTTGATTTAAAGGATGTCCCAATGCAATCATACTAAACGGTTCTAAAGAGGAAGCTAAATTGAAAAAATGTCGAATAGCTTCCATTCGTTCTGGACGGCCATAGACTCCCAACCAACAAGAACCCAATTCTTGAGCAGTGGCTTCTAGTAAAATATTTTGCGTAGCTGCAGCCATATCCTGTACAACCATAGTGGGAGAAGTTAAGAGAGTATAATCAATCAATAAAACAATAGATGCTGGCGCATCTTTCAACATTTTAAACGAAGGCGAAAAATCAGCAATTTTCGTTAAATCATCCCGACTCGTTAATACAATAAATCGCCAAGGTTGCTCATTTTTTGCACTAGGAGCTTGCATTGCCGCTTTTAACAAGGCTTCTATTTGCTCTTTTAAAAGAGCCGTTGGTAAAAATTGACGAACACTTCGTCGTTTATTAATAATATCCATTATATCCTCCTATGTTTCAAGCCAATTGGGTCCAATACCAATGTCCACTTTTAAGGGAACGCGTAGACTCATGGCTTGTTCCATTTTTGATCGAACAATTTGTTTGAGAACGTCTTCTTCTCCAGGAAAAACATCAAATAATAATTCATCATGTACTTGTGCAATCATGATAGAACGAAAACCATTCATGGCTTTTTTCACATCAACCATCGCGATTTTAATGAGATCAGCTGCACTTCCTTGAATTGGAGAATTCATGGCAGTTCGCTCGCCAAATGCTACTAAAGATTTATTGTTTGAAGTGAGTTCTGGAATATTGCGAATACGTTGTAATAAAGTCATCGTATATCCATCTTTATGAGCATTCTTGACAACTTCTTCCAAATATAGTTTTACTTTTGGAAATGTTTTAAAGTATTTATCAATAAAAATTTCAGCTTCGTGATTAGATATCCCTACGTTTTTAGAAAGTCCCCACGCACTAATTCCATAAATAATCCCAAAATTTATAGCTTTAGCCGTACGACGCATATCTTTTGTCACTTGGTCCAAAGGAATCTCATATATTTGAGCTGCTGTTTGTTGATGAAAATCAACTTGTTCATAAAACATCTTTTGCATCACATCATCTTCCGATAAATGAGCAAGAATTCGTAATTCAATTTGAGAATAATCACTACTCATAATCAAACCACCTGAAAAACGGGATATGAAAGCCTTACGAATGACTTGTCCCAATTCAGTACGAATAGGCATATTTTGAATGTTCGGAGAAACACTTGATAATCTTCCAGTAGACGTGAGTGCCTGTTTATATAAAGGATGAATATAATGGTTTTTATCCATAACTTCATACATTCCTTGTAAATAGGTTGTAATAATTTTTGTAATTCCCCGATATTCAAGTGTTTTTGCAACAATCGGGTAATCAGGGGCCAGTTTTTCTAATACATCTACAGCAGTTGAAAAACCAGTTTTATTCTTTTTCCCACTAGGAATTCCCAGTTTTTCAAACAAAATGGATGCTAATTGTTTAACCGAATTAATATTAAACCGTTCGCCTGCCAGTTCATAAATTTCATCAATGATATCGAGTTGTTTATCAGTGAGTTCTCGCTCAATATCTTTTAGAATGGGGCGATCAAGAAACAATCCATCCAATTCCATATCTGCTAACACCACTGATAAATTAATTTCTAATGTCAACAAATCCTTTTGATGATGCTCTTCAAGTCTTCTTTCTAAAACGTGACAAAGAGACACGTTCCACTCAGCTTTAGAAGTAGCAAACAAAGCGACTTGATCCATACTTGGAATTTTCGCCTTTGAGTTAGCACCATAAACTTCATCCTCAAAATATAGATTAGTTGCAATAAAAGAATCAGCCACTTTTTTAAAATCTTCATTTGCTTTACTTGGATCAATCAAATATGCGGCCAATAAACTATCAAACGCCACTCCATTCAGTTCAATTCCATGATGTTTTAAAACAACTATTATTTTTTTTGCATCAAAAACAATTTTAGGTTGTGGTCCTTTTAAATAATCTTGAATAGACTGATTTCGAAGTAGAACCTCCTTGGAAACAAAAATTTGTTCTTGATTAACTTGTAAGCCAATTCCTAAAAACGTACCTGTATAGTAATCAGATCCAAAAGTCTCCACGACAAGACTGCTTTTCTTCCATAAAGAAGCATTCGTGTAATCATTTGCAATGATTAAGCCCTCAGACTTCATTGGTTCAAGAGTAATATCTAATTTTTTTATGAAAGAATCAAATCCTAATGATTGAAAAAACGCAATCAGTTCATGAGTATTGAAGTCATGAACTGCCAAATCATCTATATCAAAATCTAAAGGAATCTCTTTTATAAGGGTAGCTAATTCTTTGCACTCTAGCCCTTTTTTATATCCTTCTTCAATCAATAAGGGAGTTTTCCCTTGTAATAAACTCGTATTAGAAATAATTGATTCTAAACTACTAAATTGATTCAGTAGTTTTAAGGCCGTTTTTGCTCCAATTCCTCGAATACCTGGTAAATTATCAGATGGATCTCCAACCAATCCTTTATAATCCGGGACTTGTGAAGGAGTAATACTCATCTTTTCAAAAAAGTTTTTCTCATTAAATTCTTCTAAATCAGATGCCCCTTTACGAGTAATAAAGACCTTGATATTTCCATTTACTAACTGTAATAAATCTTTATCACCTGTAATAATTTTTATTTCATCAAAATCTTGATTTTGAGCCATGATCGCAACCGTCGCCAACAGATCATCCGCTTCATACTCATCCATTTCATACCGCTTAATGCGAAGAATATCTAAATACTGTTTAATATAGGGAATTTGCATTCGAAGTTCATCCGGAAGTGGTTTTCTTGTACCCTTATAATCTTGAAACTGTTGATGACGAAATGTTTTTTTCCCAGCATCAAAGGCCACAAATAAATGTGTTTTTTCTTCAACTTGAAGCTTAGTCAACATATTACAAAAAGCAAAAATAGCGTTTGTATATAATCCTTCCTGATTTTGCATCATATTTCCTGAATAAGCAGTGGCATAATAAGACCGAAACATCAAACTATTGCCATCAATTAAAATAATTTTTTTCATAATAAACCTCAAATTCTTAATTCTATTTTAACACAAAATGACCTTTTTTGCACCACTTATTTCTTTATAATAAAACTCCTGCATAACAGGAGTTTTATTATAAAGCATATTTTCATTATTTACTACATTTAGTATGTTGATAATATTTTTTGAGTTTTGATAAATGACGCATTTGTGAGCATTGACAACCATTGCTTTTTATTATTCTAAAATAGATAATAAAAGATAAAATAAGGGTGACAATTCCTACAATAATAATATCTGTTAATGTCATCCGAAAATTCCTCCAATTAACGTCCCTATTCCAAAAAATAAACTTGCTATCACCCAGGCTAGCCCTGTTTGAAATGAAACGGCAATCCATACCCGTTTTCGACTACCCAATTCACGGCGCATAGCCGCAATAGCACCAAAACAAGGAGCTGAAAATAAATTAAAAATCATATAACTATATGCACTAATCGGTGTAAAGAACGAAAAGATTTGGGCATTAAAAATGCCACTTCCACTTGCAACCTCTTCTGATAACCCAGCTATCACAGCCATTGAAGAAACCACTTGTTCTTTAGCAACCAGTCCTTGAATGGCCGAAACCGTTGCTCCCCAGCTCATTTCTCCAATCATCGGATATAATACCCACGAAAATAATCGACCAATAGATGCTAATATGCTTTCTTCAACATCAACCCCATATTGAAAAGTCCATGAAAATGATAAGAAAAACCAAATAATCACTGAACTTAACAAAATAATAGTTCCAGCTTTTTTAACAAATTCCCATGTTTTCTCTCCTACATCACGTAAGATATATCGAGGACTAGGCACTTTGTATTCTGGTAATTCACTGATGTAAGGAGATGGTTTCCCTTTGAAAAAAAACTTTTTCATAACAAGTGCCGAAAATAGAATCACAATAATTGCTAAAAAATATAATGAAACAGATACCACTCCCGAATGCTTAGGAAAAAAGTAACTAGCAAATAAGACAATAATCGGTAATTTAGCACTGCACGGAATGAAGGGTGTCAACATAATTGACATTCTTCTTTCTTCGGGATCTTCAATCGTTCTAGTGGCCATGATACCTGGAACACTACAACCTGTTCCCACAATAAACGGAATAAGCGATTTTCCACTTAATCCAAAGCGTTTAAAAATTCGATCGAGAAAAAAAGCAATCCGTGACATATACCCAGTCGCTTCTAGAATTGAAATACATAAGAAGAGAATGATAAGTTGGGGAACAAAATTTAAAACTGCCCCCACCCCAGCAATGATACCATCAGATACTAAACTAGCCGACCAAGCAGAAGCATTAAGAGATATCAATCCACTTCTTACCCAAGTACCGAAACTAGATACAAGGGAGTTAATCCCCTCTACAGTAAACCGTCCAACAGTACCCACTGCCAAATAGTACACCAAAAACATAATAACAGCAAAGATTGGTAGAGCAAGCCATTTATTTAAAAATACCTTATCAAGCCGATCTGTCACATCGATAATAGGCGGATGGTGAGTCACCGTTCGCTTTTTCATTGATGTTATATATTGATAACGACCACTCGCAATCAATTCTTCCATATCAGTGGCAAAAAATAATTCTAATTTGTTTGCAAGATCATCAATAAATGGCTGATGCAATGTTAAAAAGAGAGGATCATGTTCTAATAACTTAATAGCAATAAAACGACGATGTCCTCCATTCAACGTTTGTTCAATGGTTGCTATCGCTTTTTCAACTTCAGGTTGAAAAATCATTTGGTTTTGATTAGATTGAACCGCATTGGTTTTAATGCGTTCAATCAATTCTTTAATTCCTGTTCTTTTTAATGCTGAAATCGGAATAATATCAGCATCGAGTTCTTGACGCAATTTATCAATTTCAATATGTAACCCTTTTTTCTCCAAAATATCAGTCATATT
>JBAYFA010000063.1:0-6893 GCA_041667425.1 Bacilli bacterium | reverse complement strand
CAAGGTTTATTACATCATCATAAAATAAGCTTCTATGGATTAATACATAG
Source organism: Bacilli bacterium (assembly GCA_041667425.1). Lineage (GTDB taxonomy): Bacteria > Bacillota_I > Bacilli_A > ML615J-28 > CAG-698 > JAQVOS01. The sequence goes on along the minus strand of JBAYFA010000063.1, from coordinate 6,843 downwards.
AATCTTATTTATTTTATGCTTCTTCTACTTCATATACATATTCTTGAAGGGAGACTTGATTAACAACTTCATCAAAAGTTCTTGATTTTGGAACACTAAAATAAATAATCGTTTCTTTTAATGCTTTACCGTCTTTTACATATTTGTTTGTTAAAAAGGTTTTTCTCACCACAACTGCTTGAGAGGCTAAATTATCAAAAATAGCTTTTTCAAAATCTTCGTCAAACACAATTCGAATTCGTCTTACTTTCCGCGTTTGAATCAATTTTTCGCCAATACGACGAGATAAATATGATATAGGTAGAATAATAATAACGGTTAATACTGCGATTAAATAATTATATATTCCACCAGTTCCAATCAAAAGTCCCAAAGCAGCAACCACCCATAATAAGGCTGCAGTTGTAATTCCTTTAACGTTGGCTTTAGTATGAATAATAGTTCCCGCCCCTAAGAAACCAATCCCACTAACCACTTGAGCAATAATTCGACCTTCATCAACTTTTAATACATTAATCAATTCGGGATTTTCTTGAATTCGTTGAATGGCTGATGTCACAATATTTTTTTGTAAAATCGCCAATAAACAACTACCAACGCACACAAGCGTAAAGGTTAGTAATCCTGCGGGTTTGTTTTTTAATTCACGTTCATAACCAATAATGGCTCCTACAAAAGCTGCAGCTAGAACACTTAGCAATTGTGATCCAACAACTTCTATATCGATATGAATAGCAAATGGAATAAAGTTAAAAATGTCATTCATTTTTTAACACCTCTCTTGAAAGTAATATTTTTTGGTTCTTTAGATTGTAAATACAAAGTTGCACCTAATCCAATTAAAATAATAAAATAGTAAGAAAATAACCTCCATATTAACATACCTGCTGACAGAGTTGAGTCAGTAATGATCAACATTCCATATAACAGTAAAAATACTGCTTCAGAAGAAGCCATTCCACCTGGTGTTGGAAACACACTAGCAATAATGGCAATCAAAGTGGAAATAGCAAACAATTCAATCCATATAGATTCAATAGCAATTCCAAGACCGATAAAGGTAACCACAGGAATAAGATAAAAGGCAGTGGTTTTGATAATCATTAATATAAATATAGTCAAAAAATATTTGCGGTCTTTATATATACGACGGGTATTATCATAATAATTATGAATAGCCTCTAAAACTTCTTCTTTTCTTTTATTAATAAAGCTGACTTTTAAAGCAAGCCTTTCAATTGCCCGAACTGCCAAATTATTAAATCGTTTAGAAGCTGAAATGAGAATCAATATAGAACCGATTCCTAAGTTATAAATTAATCCAAAAATTAAAAAAATCACATATCCACCCACCACATCACTGAGCCCTCGAATGAAAAATAAAGAGGCAATTGCAAAAATATTTATAACAATTTGATATGTGAGTCCACGAATGGTCAAAGCAGATAGTGTTTTATCAATTGGAATGTTCTCTTTATATAAGTAATAAATACGAGATGGATAACTTCCAATGTAAAAAGGAGTAATTCCTGAAAAAAAACAACCTGCAGAATTAATCAAAAAGGCTTTCTTGTGATCTAAATGAGGATCATCAATAGCCACTTTTAAAAGCACTCCATCAAGAATCATATGAATTTGTAACAGAAAGATAAGAACGACAACTGAAAGAAAATTGATTTCAAAAACCTCAAGTAGAGCTTTTTGAATATCCTTTCCATTCGCAATCCCTACAATTACCGTTAATAATACGATAATGAAGATGAAAATTAGTTTTTTATAACGATATATGGGGTTTTGAATGCTATTTTCTTTCATATTAAATCCACCAATCTACTTAACAATGTCTAAAATTAAAGGCGATTTTTTGACTGGTTTTGAAGAAAAATGATAAGCCTCTAGCACCATTTGATAAGCATCATTCGTATTTTTACCATTAGTATATAAAGTAACAAGTCCTTCTCCCACACTAATGGAATCTCCCACTTTTTTATGGACTTCAATACCAACGACAGGATCAATGATATCATCTTTATTTTCTCGTCCTGCACCCATTACCATTGCAGCCATTCCAATTTTTAATGCTTCTACACGCTTTATAAATCCACTTTGTATGCTTTTAACAATGATTTTTTCTTTAGCTTCTCCCAGTAATGAATAATTCTCAATTACATCCGCATTTCCTTTTTGATAAGCGATAAGATCTCTCAATTTTGCAAGTGCGTTTCCATTTTTAATGACCGCTCTTACTTGTAAATCAGCCGTCTCCATTGTCTTGGCAACACCAGTCATAACTAGTAATTCTGAAGATAGCGAATAGCACAATTCACGGAACAATTGTGGACCTCTTCCTTTGAGAGTTTCAATGGCTTCCATGACTTCAAGGCTATTTCCAACCATATCTCCTAAAGGTTCTTCCATATTAGTTAATACCGCAATGATTTGTCGATCAAATGATTGACCAATATTCACCATAGCTCGAGCTAGAGTTTGTGCTTCTTTCATGGTTTTCATAAAAGCACCATCTCCAACTTTAACATCTAAAATAATACTATGCGCCCCACTGGCTAGTTTTTTTGACATCACCGATGATGCGATTAGTCCCACAGAATCAACGGTTCCCGTCACATCTCGCAAGGCATATATTTTTTTATCAGCCGGTGTAATATTGACAGTTTGGCCAATGATAGCAATTCCAATTTCATTAACTTGTCGATAAAAATCTTCATTTTTGATATTGATTTGGTATCCTGGAATCGCTTCAAGTTTATCTAAGGTCCCACCAGTATGCCCTAGACCTCTTCCACTCATTTTCGCGATTTTCAATCCACAAGCAGCAACAATCGGAGCAATCACAAGGGTTGTTTTATCTCCAACTCCTCCTGTTGAGTGTTTATCAACACAGATTCCATGAATCGAGGATAAATCAACTTGCTCACCGCTATATAATATTTCTTTAGTGAAGGAAAATTGTTCTTCAGAGGTCATTCCTTGAAAACAAATAGCCATTAACAAAGCACTCATTTGATAATCAGGAATATCCCCTTTAACATATCCATCAATAATGAAGTGAATTTCTTCATTAGACAAAGGATATCCCTCTTTCTTTTTAATGATAATATCAACAGCACGCATGATGAGTTCCTTTCTAAGTATGAATTACGATATATTTTACCATTTTATTATACCACGTTATTGTCGCTTTTTCTAGTCCATAATGATTAAAAAAATCCCGTTGAATAATATTCAACGAGATTTTAATAAACTAATTATATTTTCCAACAACTAAAGCATTTAAAACAATACTTTCACTTACGCCTGATTTTTCAACAGTCACTGTATAGGTGACATTAGTAGTAAAATTAGGAGCACCAATAACCCTTCCACTATTATCAATAATATCAGGGTTAGAACTTGTGAAAGTGATAGAATAATCATCGTAGTTTTTCAATACATCATATTCAGTATATACCATTTCCAAGAAGTCATCAACAAGACCAGCAGTCATCATTGATCTTGGACATGGTTTATTAGAGAAATTGTTATGAAACCATACACGGTCAGGAGTTAAGTTGTGTTTAACCAATAACTCAGCTACAAATTTTGCTGTCGTTTGCCAAGTTAAGTACACATCACTACCCATATTGACAGCTGTTTCAATTCCAATACCATTCAGATTTCCACCACGAGCACAAATAACTTGTCCATAACTAGTGCCACGCCAAGTGGTTGGAATAACATAATTCCCATTAGTTCCTTTAAAACAGACCATTCCTAGCGTATTAATAGTAGTAGTTCCAGTTGGAGCAACGACAGTTGTCTTTTTATCATTAATATAGAAGAATCCATCTGCTTCAATCGTTACCGTTGGACGTTCTCCTTCATAAGCAACTCCTGTATCATATAAAGTGGTACTATCTCCCCAAGAAGTTCCGTCTCCAGCATGCCAAGTAACCATATCATCTTCTACTTGTTGGTAGATTCCATCGTTACCGATGGTATAATGCCAAGAAGATCCTGTATTACTAGTATTAGTACACCAGTGAGAATTTGCCCATGCAGTCGATGTAGAACCCGATCCTGCAGTATCATGAATAACGATGAATTCAATGGATTCCATCTGATTTCCATCATAATTAGCTGCAGTAGTTGAAAGCATATTTCGAGTGACGGTTGGTAAGACTGAAGACCAATAATCACTGACAGAATTATAAATATCATGTGGATAATCAGCTGATCCGTCATCACTGCCGATGTATACAATAGTTTTATCATCGACTATTCCATTATTCGCATCCGCAAATAATTGTAAAACATCACTCAATGGAGTAGTTGAACTAATAACCGTAAATCCAACAACAGCTTCAATTTCACCATATTTCACAGAAATAAGAACCACCCCAGGAGCTACAGCACTAACAACTCCACTACTATTAACTGTGGCAATGTTAGTATCTAACGAACTAAACGTCATGGTAACATCAGAGTCAGGACCTAAATAGCTAGTTTCTAACGCGACTGTTTGACCAGACAAAATGACAGCATTACCCTCATAACGAACTTCTATCCGTTCCATTGGAATAATGGTAATGGTAAACGTATCAAGAATTTCATTATCCGCCATGCTATAAACAGTAATCGTACAAGTGCCTTCGCTCTTTGCATTAAGGAGGCCAGCCGAACTAACGGTTGCGACAGTAGCATCACTAGTAGCAAATGCTACTTTTTTATTAGTCACGTCACTTGGAGTCATTTTAAAGAGAATTTGATGAGTTTCAAATGCACCAATTTCGGTAATTTTATTTGTAATTTGAATAGCAGTTGGTTTCACTTCATTCTCCTTCTCATAAGCAGGGACTTCACTCATAGTTGCATAAGCATCTGCAATTGATATTGCCGCATTGGTGAAATGAGCATCAGTCAAAACTGTAAGTGCAACTCCATTAATTTCATAATAATTACGACCGACAACATAAATCTTTTGTAATCCTTCAAGTGCAGTTGATAATGATGGATTTTCAATAAAGACAGGAGTCGTATCTGTATAATAACTATCAATAAATTTATTAAATTCAAGATTGATGGCAATGGAATCATTAACATCATACCCTGCAGTTCTAATACGAACTGGACACCAACCCTTTCCTGCAGATACAAACGTATTGTAGCGAATATCAAAAATAACCGCTCCATCTTCAACCATGTTTCTAAAATCAATCACGGCGTTTGCCACATTCTCAACATAGTTGCCTTCAATGGTGGCAGATAATACACCAACACCCTTAACATATATAAAGCTTTGATTGGAGTTTATATAGGTATTATCGTTAATAGTAACCGTTCCTTTTATAAAGCCCTGAACATTTAAGAAGTCATAAGGAGCAGAAGTACAAGTGATACTGTTCCCAATCATTTCTAACCCATCAACATTCATGAACCAACCAAAACGATAACTTGAAAAACTACTACTATAGTTGTAGTTCATAATAACATTCGTCGTCGTTTCACTACCAAATTCTGGTCCTCGCACAATGCCATCAGCAGTTGTTCCACTCATCACGTTATTTTTTAAAGCAGTATTCGCAGTATTATTCTTTAAGACTAGTCGAGCAGCTCCACTTAATTCAAATCCATCAATAGTGAATCCACTAACACCCACTTCAATAACGATTTCTTTATCAAGGTGTGATTCGTTTTGTCTATTTTCATATACTGGATTAACCCCAGCATTGGCTCCTAAAAGCGTAATATTGTTTTTAGTAATGCTAAGTGCCGTACTATACATTCCAGCTGCTACTTTAATAATTTCACCGTCGCTAGCAGCAGCAATAGCCGCCTCGATGGTTGTAAATGCATCAATTCCAATCGTCCATGTAAAGTTTTCCATTTGAACTTTGGTATTATCAGCTAAATCAACCCAATCAGGATTAACAACCATGGTAAAGTCAATTCCATTGAGGGATTTTATAACTTCTTCATAGGCTGCTTTAGTGGCAAAATTGTTAGCATACGATTTAAGATCTAACAATTTATCTGCATATGATGATAAATCAGCAATCGGTGTTCCACTAATATCTTCAAAATAGTTATAATCCATATTAGTTAGAGGAAGATTCGATATCAATGTATCAGTAGATCCAGGACGTATGTTGCGATGATAAACGCCACTTGGAACTCCCACAAACTTATTATAATTTACATTGGATATAAAAGTATCAGCAATCGCACCATTATCTCTTAAATTCAAATAGTTCACACAATTTTCAAATGTGTTGTATAAGATATCTAATTGTAATCCCTTTTCTTGATATGTTCTAATAGAAATAGCACAATTATAAGAAGATGCTGCCTCTGCAATACCAATATTTTTGAAAACACTATTTTTGATTAAAATAGTTTGGTAAGCATCTTCTAAAATTCCACTGACGCTTTGTAAATAAATACCATTATTTCCACCTTGAACATCATTGATAAATTCATTGTTTTCGAATATCCAATCTCCATAATTATATCCACCTTCGCAACGAATTGCATCCATGCCGAAATTGTAGAATCCATTATTGGAGACAGTTACATCAATGGCGCGAGCAACCATAATGTTGGTTTCTTTAACGTTAGTAAAGCAATTGAATTGAATATTAATATTCTTTGATTCTTCGGTATAAACAGACCAAAAATCGAAGACTGCTTCAGATTCTGTTCTTGTTTCTATCCAAGCAATCACATCCGTATTGGTATCATACACTTTATTATATAAAACTTCAACACCATCATTATTTCCTAACCCATCAATCATCCCTTTTCCAGTAAAAGCAAGGCCATTAATAACAATATTTTTCAAATTCT
>JBAYFA010000062.1:0-7000 GCA_041667425.1 Bacilli bacterium | reverse complement strand
AATCCTTGACGTTGATAAGCCCGTTTAATGGCGATACAAGTAATAAACCCAACCGAGGTGTCGTTACCATTAACAATAGCATGCCCAAACCCGATGAGTTCTTCATCCCTATATGCAAGAACAAATCCTTTGGAATCAAAACAAGGATTATTTACAAATTTAGCACGAAATGAGTCGCACGTAAAGGGTTTAAAAATTGAAAAGGGAACGACTGAGGTATTCCATAGTTCAACAAGAACAGGAATTTGTTGTTCTTCAAATGTTTTAATAATCATATAATTCCTCCTATAAATGACTCATAATATAATTTCCCAAGCGTGCACGGAAAGCAATAATTTTTGTATTCTCGCGAGTTGGATGAACACGATTGGTTAATAAGCAAAAAGCGACTTGATTTTGACGATCGATGAAAATATGAGTCCCCGTAAATCCAGTATGCATAATCGTATCTGGACTCACTAAATCCCCTGAACAAGGATAATCTCCTTTTAAAATCCAGCCTAACCCACGACGATTCAAGGTTTTTGCAATTCCTTTGGGCTCTTCTACTTGAACAGTATATAACAAATTAATCGTTTGTGGACTCAAAATTTGCTTACCATTTGCCATTCCTTGATTTAAAATCATTCCCATAAATAAGGCAATATCATGCACCGTTGAAAAAAGTCCAGCATGTCCGGCGATTCCACCCAACGTCAAAGCAGCCTCATCATGAACATATCCCCGATCAATTTTATCTCCTCGATCTTCAGTGGGAGCACATCGAATCACGTCCGTTGGATTATAAGTCGTATCACTCATTTCAAGAGGACCAAATAGATGTGCTTGAGAAAATTCATGAAGGCTTTGCCCACTAATGGCTTCAACAATCCATCCAAGGAGGATGAATCCTAAATCAGAATATACAATTTTTGTATTCTTTTCATATTTCATTTCTACACTCTTAATACAGTCGATGAGTTCATTTTTAGAGTGATACATCGATCTTGAAATAAGCGGAGGCAATCCCGAAGTATGCGTCATCAGATCCCAAATCGTCACATCGGTTGCTTGAAAGAAAGGCAAATACGTATGAACACTATCAAATAAACGAAGTCGTCCTTGTTCTAACAACTTCATAATAGATGAAGTTGTTGAAACAACCTTAGAGCAAGATGCCATATCATATAAAGTATCAATGGTGTTGTCTTCTCTAACAGGATAAAGAGCTTTGGCGCCTAAACTTCCAAAGGTCGTTTTACCATTAGCAATAAGGGCATAATTGGCTCCAGGAAATACACCATCATCGATGGCTTGTTGAATCAAACGATTAATTTCTTCCATTGACTTCACCTCTTAACATTATTTTTTGATGATAACGACTATAAAAATTCAAATAACAAATTTTATCAATATCAACAGCCCTATATCCTCTTTGTTTAAGTCCTTCACTAATCTTATATACTTTAGTAGCATTATCAACAGCCCCTAAATTACTATTAGGAAATTCAGATAAATAATCCATAAAATCAAATCCAAAACAAACATGATCCACATCCATAATCGAAACAGCGTGATCGACATGATCAAGGAATCGATCCAACGTTTGTTCTTCTTTATTTAAAGAGACAAAATTATTAGCAAGCGTCAGCCCCATTAACCCATCCACTTGTCGCAAAGCCCGCATTTGATCATCCGTTAAATTACGAACATGATTGCAAAGTGCTTTAACATTTCCATGAGAATTAATAATGTTATGTTGACTTACTTCAAGAACCTCATAAAAACTCCGTTCATTCAAATGAGCAACATCAATCATCATGTCAAGTAACTCCATTCGTCTAATGAGATCTCGACCTTCTTCATGTAATCCATGAGTGGGATCAGCCTTTGCTCCAGTGGCATATCGGTTTTCTTCATTCCACGTGAGCATGGCATGACGAAATCCCATTTCATATAAGAGTTCAATATCAGAGGCTTTTTTCAGATTTCGAAGTCCTTCTAAACCTAAAATAACTTCAAATCCTGGTAATAACTTCATATCAATTTCTTGAAGAGCCCGTTGACAACTATCCACTAAATCAAAATCATCAGGGGAATACATTGTCCAAATAGACCCTTTAATATTAGAGGCAATAAGTTGTGGAACATGAAAATTTTTAAAATGTTGATGATTATTGTCTAAAGCTTTCTGATTAAGATCATACAACATATCACTATGAATATCAAAAAAACGTTGATTATTAAAAACATAACTTTTCACAAGATCCTCCAAACTTTCCCGATGAACAGCTATATGAATTTCATCATCGCGAACAAATATAACTTCACTTTTTGTTGCTCCATTGTAATTGGATGCCATGGATTGACCATAGGCTCCAGTAGAGTATACAACCAAAATATCATTACAAACTGGTAATGCCATTTGAATATTGGTGGCCACAATATCACCAGATTCACAACATTTTCCAACCACGTCAACTAATTCGGTTTGTTTTAAATATGGGCGATTGGCAATATCAACTGAATATTTGGCCTTATATAAAGCGGGACGGATATTATCAGTCATTCCCCCATCAACAAACACATATTTCTTTTCATTGAAAATTTTCTTAATGCCCCCAACCGTATACAAGGTGACTCCAGCATCGCCAACAATACTACGCCCTGGTTCTAACATAACGTGTTGAAGAGCCAATTCATGAGTAGTCACCAAATAATTAAGTTTCATAACCATCATTTGTAACAACATAGCCAAATCAACTTCCGGATCAGAATCTAAATACTGAATTCCAAATCCACCTCCAAGATTTAAACTTGTCGTTTCAAATCCTGTCAGTTTTTTTACTTTTACGATGAATTTGACTAATGTTTCAATTTCCATAAAAAAGGCAGTTTCAGTATGAATATTTGATCCAATATGAGCATGAAATCCTGTCAACGTTAAATAATGACTATCTTGACAAATTCGAATCATCTGAGTCATAGTTAAATCATCAAAAATAGATTCTCCAAATTTAGAATCAATTTTAGACGTTTGAATATATTCATGCGTATGTGCTTCAATTCCGGGATTTACCCGAATCAAAACCTTTTGAGGTAATTTAAGCGATGTGGCGAGTTCTTCGAGCATTTTCAATTCTTGAAGATGATCGATGACCACCGTTCCAACATGATGCTCAAGAGCAAATAATAATTCTTCACGAGTTTTATTATTGCCATGAAGAAATACTTTTTCCATCGGAAAGCCCGACTGTTTCATTAAATACAAATCCCCTAAACTCACTGAATCCATGCTACAACCAAGTTCTTCCATAAGATGACATATATAAGGGGCTAAAAATGCTTTAGACGCATAGACGATTTCAGTTTGAAAATGGTCACTTTTAAAATGAGTTTGAAAAGTCGCAATTTTGTCGCGAATTTGAACCTCATCGTACACATATAAAGGGGTTTTATATACTTTTGCAAGACTTGATAAGGTATATTGCCCTATTGCTAATTCATGATTTTGAATGGTCATTGATTTTGTCTTCATGTTTATACTCCATCTTTGTTATTCTATTATATCATACTGTTCCGTGATTGTTAATGTCTTGATACAAATTCATCTTCATATTTTCAACAAATGTATCAAAAGTGGTAATCGTCGTAAGCGCCTGTTTAAAAGTTTTCGCGTGAGGAAATCCTTTTACATACCATCCAGCCAACGATCGCATTTCAAGAATGGCTATTTTTTCACCTTTTAATTGAACGAGCTCATTTAAATGAAATAGCATCATATTTAAACGATCTTCCCTAGAAGCAGGGGAATAAGTGGTTTTGCGTAAGGCCGCATCCACTTCGGCGATGACCCATGGATTCCCTAAAGTCGCACGACCAATCATAACGGCATCTGCTCCAGTATAAGCGAGGGTATGAATAGCATCTTCCCCATTGCGAATATCTCCGTTGGCAATGACTGGGATTGATACCGCTTCCTTTACGCGTTTAATATAATCTAAATTGACATGACCTTTGTATAAATCACTTTTCGTTCGCCCATGAATGGTAATAGCCTGAGCACCAGCCCGTTCAATAACTTGGGCAATAATTTCACACGTTATATCATCATGTGTCCATCCAGCCCGAATTTTAACCGTCACTGGTAAGGAAGTCGCATTGACCACAGCCCGTGTAATATCATAGACCGCTTGAGGATCTTGAAGTAAAAAAGACCCACTATTTTGCTTCATCACTTTACGGACTGGACATCCCATATTAATATCAATAATATCAGCAGAGGTCATTTGCGTCAGTTTACTAGCAGCAAGGGCCATTTCTGATGGATCATTTCCAAACAGTTGAAGAGCCACTGGGTGTTCAGCAGGATCAATAGCGGCTAGATCCCAAGTTTTATCATTTTCATATAATAAACCTTTTGCACTAATCATTTCACTATATACCAAAGAAGCTCCCATCTTTTTGGCAATCAAACGATAAACTTGATTAGTATAGCCAGCAAGGGGAGCTAGAATGACTTGACCATTTAGTGTAAGCGACCCAATTTTCATATCATTCACCATATTATTCTATATTATATTTTAACACAATTTCATCCTTTATTCAAGACAAAATAATAGTAGATAGCCTAAGGGCTATCTACTGACCTAGGGCTATCTACTGCCTATCTATCTTTTACAAGATAATCATAAATGGCAACAAGAAGCGTTCCTGTGGGATCTTCATAATATTCCCAGAACATGATACCACCCAATTGATTATCAATGATGTATTGTGCTTTATACATAACACTTTCTCGATCTTCATATGAAATGGCAATTTTATTCACTGTATCAAATAAATAAGGAGATTTTGCAGTTTCATCAAAATATCGAATCACTTCTCCAGACCCAACACGGCTTAAGAAGGAATCTGCAATTTCATCTTGAAAAACAGTTTGACGTGAACTGGCTGGTTGCTTCATGGCTTGGGTTGCACTAGACGATAAATAAAATTTACGTCCATAAAAAGCAAGTCCAACGATGAGTTTGTTTTTAGCAACGCCTCGTTCATGATATAAGTTGACCGTATCGTTAACACTACATCCAGCCACTCCATTACTTGAAGAATACAATGGATTCAAGTGCGTAGAAGTCGTAGCACTATCCATATCATAAGTCATTAAATGAAAGAAATCAAGAATAGGTGCTAAATTTTCAATTTCAAACCGTTCAGGACCCCATGGGCCTCCTGGTACAGCAGCACTTAAAATATAGTCAGAATTGGCTCTTTTTAATTGAGTGCGTAACTCACTCATTAATGCTGTATAATTCGCTGAATCAATAGCGATATTGAGTTCTCCGCCGTTCGCACCTGTGTAATATCCAGGATATTCCCAATCAATATCAACGCCATCATAATGATATAGTTCAACAGCAGCAACAATTGATCTGGCAAGAGTTTGGCGGCCTGCAGCAGTTTTAGACGCTTCACTAAAAGGAACCGCTCCATCCTCATATCCACCCAGACACAAGACAACTCGAATTCCATTTTTGCGAAGGGCAAGAACATCTTGATAATCTCCCAGCGAGGTAACAGAGGCTTCTCCATTCAAGACTCGCCCAAATGCATAGTTAATCACATCAATCGTATCAAACTCGTTTTCTCTTAAACTATTAAAAGACTCTCGATTGTATAAATATCCAAACGATAGTCGACTCGCAGGAAGAGGATCAAACGTCAGTTTACCTACCACTACTTTTTGAGTAAAACTGTACGTCGTATTTTCCCACCGTAAGGTGGTAGTCATGGTAATGATCGTATCCATTCGTCCAGGATTGGTCATCCCATTATTAGATAAAGTAATGCGATCAGAAGAAGACCACATTACACCCAATTCTCCAATAGGGGTAGTAATAGTGGAAGGAAGAATTATATTGTCTTCCAATCGAGCGGGTAAATACTCCATCAATTCTACTTGGGCTTCATCAAACGATGCTTGAATAAGCGCTTCTGCCTCAAGTTGGGCAGTTTTAATAGCTAGAATCGTCGCCTCTGCATCTTCTAGAATCGAATACGTACTAATAAGGGCCTTTTCTTCAGTGGTTAACTCTTCATAAACAGATCTTGCTAATAAGACATCCGCTTCATCATCTAAAGTAACCTCATCTGGAAGTAAGAAAATGTGATCTAACACATTATTGATTTTTTCATAATCAAGATTAGGTGGGGTAACTTCGTTTGGTTTACATGCACTAAACATCGCGACCATTCCCAATAATAAAATGATTGTTAACAGTTTTTTCATCATGTTTCCTTTCCTGAATGTTCTTCAGTATCTTGATACTGAAGTTGATATAACTTATAATAGTGACCTTTTTGTTTGAGTAAATTTTGATGAGTTCCTTGTTCAATAATGACTCCTTTTTGTAAGACGATGATACTATCCGCATGTTGAATCGTTGATAAACGATGGGCGACTACAATCATCGTTCCAATATTCATCATTTTTTCAAGCGAATCCTGAATTAATAATTCTGTTTCAGCATCAATATTGGCAGTCGCTTCATCCAAAATCATAACCGCAGGACGATGAATAATGGTCCGAGCAAAACTTAAGAGTTGTCGTTGACCGGATGAAAAGTTATTTCCACGTTCCCGTACTTCTTCTTCATATTGTTTAGGAAGTTGTTCAATAAAGTGATTGGCATTAACATAATGACAGGCTTCCTTCACTTGGTCTGACGTAAATTCTTCGCGCATTTTAATATTGGATTCAATCGTTCCACTAAACAAAAATACATCTTGTAACATTTGACCAAAATGACGACGAAGTGATGCAACTTTAATTTTTTTAATATCAATTCCATCAATCAAAATTTGACCTTGTTGAATATCAAAATTACGAACAACGAGACTTAGAATGGTTGTTTTTCCACTTCCAGTGGCCCCAACAAAGGCGACTGTTTCTCCAGCATTGATTTTGAAAGAAACATCTTTTAAAACCCATTCCCCTTCTTTGTAATAAAACCAAACATTT
>JBAYFA010000061.1:0-7029 GCA_041667425.1 Bacilli bacterium | reverse complement strand
CGATTCCCTTGATAGCTCTTGCTTTTCTTGTGGGAGGATTTGTTTGTGGAATAATGATTAATCACTCTTTTTCACAAACATGTCATATCTTCTTTAAAGGGCTCAAAGCGATGGCTCCTGCAATTGTACTGATTTTAATGGCTTCATCCATTCGCTATATTTTAGAAGAAGGAGTCGTACTTGGAACTATCATTCATGAGATGAGTACTTTTTTAGGTGAACTCACTCCCTTTCAAGCGGTTTTATCGATTTACTTTATGATTTTATTCATTCAATTTTTTATTGGTTCCGCTTCAGCCAAGATTCCGTTAATTATTCCCATTATAGCAGAATTATCAACTCAAGTCGGTATTACTAAAAATATCGCTTTACTTGCTTTTGTGTTTGGTGATGGCTTTACTGATCTCATTTATCCTACCAATCCGGTGCTGTTAATTGGGATTGGTCTAGCAGGTATTGGGTATGGCCAATGGGTTAAAAAGACGTGGTTATTGCAATTATTGGTGTTTATTATCACTTGCATTATCTTATACATTGCCTTTGTAACACATTATTAGATTGATTGCAAATACAGATAATTCATAGTATAATATAGAAGATTTTAAACAAGGGAGTCACGTATGATATTGGCATTAATTATTTTTATTATCACATATATTTTATTATTAGTATTTCCTAAATATCGCGCTTATATCGCTTTGGTATCGGCTGGCTTATTTATTGTATTCAATATTTTACCGATTGATAAGGCTTTTGGATATTTAGATTTTAACGTATTAATGATGATTGCCGGAACCATGGGGGTTGTTGTTTTATTTATTGAATCTAAAATGCCTTCTTTGCTTGCCGATTTAATCATTGAAAAAACCCCAAATGTTAAATGGGCGATTGTATCATTGGCTTTGTTTGCCGGAGTCATATCCGCTTTTATTGATAATGTTGCCACGGTATTAATGATTGCCCCCGTCGCGCTGAATATCGCGAAGAAATTAAAGATTTCCCCCGTTCCATCCATTATTGCTATTGCTATTTCTTCAAATTTGCAAGGAGCGGCCACCTTGGTTGGTGATACAACTTCAATTATGTTGGGAGGAGCAGCCAATATGGATTTCCTTGATTTTTTCTTTATGCAAGGAAAAATCGGAATCTTTTGGATTGTGGAAGTGGGGGCATTTGCCGCGACGATGCTCTTGTTTTATTTCTTTCGAAAAGAAACGGCGTTAGTTGAACGAACTGAACATACCGTTGTGAGGTCATACGTTCCTTCAATATTATTACTGAGTGTCATCGTATTCTTAATTTTGGCTAGTTTTATTCCAGGCAGACCAGCCCTTACCAATGGCTATATTTGTATGAGTTTGATGTTTATTGGTCTTGTTTATAAGATGATGACAACCAAAAAATTCTCATCATTATTTTCAATTGTAAAAGAAATAGATTTCTTTACCATTTTATTATTGGCTGGATTATTCATTGTCATTGGTGGAATCACCGAAGCTGGAGTTGTTCGTGAAATTTCTCAGATCATTAGTCGGCTGGGTCAAGGAAGTCCTTTCATGGTCTATACTATCATTGTATGGGCTTCGGTATTGATATCTGCTTTTGTTGATAATATTCCATATGTGGCAACAATGTTGCCGGTTACAACCCAAATTGCAAACTACATGGGTTTTAGTCCCTATGTTCTTTACTTTGGGTTATTAATTGGGGCCACTCTTGGTGGAAACATGACTCCAATTGGGGCTTCTGCTAATATCACAGGGATTGGAATTCTTCGAAAAGAAGGATATGAAGTGACGGCCAAAGAATTTATGAAAATAGGCGTTCCTTTTACTTTAACGGCGGTTGTGACTGGGTATATTCTAGTTTGGGTTATTTGGGGAGTATAAAGTTTTTGAAATTGTTTGAAAAAATATAGAATCGTGGTATAATAGAGAAAACGAGGATAAAGAACTAGTAAACTGATGATATGCTTACCTAGAGATGAAAACAAAGGTGGAAGTTTTCATGAGCATGGGCAGTTGAATTCATCTTTAGAGTGGTTCTAATCAAACCCGCAGCAAGAAGCGTTATCACATGAATGAGGGCGTCATATAATGACGAACTGAGGTGGTACCGCTAGTTATACTAGTCCTTAGAGAAACTAAGGACTTTTTTATTTGGAGGATATTATATGGATTTAAATCAAGTTTTAGAGCAAGCACGTCAAGAGGCTAAACAAATCACCTCTTTGCATGAACTTGCAGAATTAAAAGCAATGTTTCTAGGGAAAAAAAGTGTTCTCAATGAATTGATGAAAACGATGAAACAAGTATCAGTCGAAGAAAAAAAGATGCTCGGTCAACAAGTCAATGCCTGTAAAGTGGAATTAGAGTCTATATTTTTGTTTCGTCGTCAAGAGATTGAAATGCTGGCAATTGAAATGCGATTGGCATCGGAAGCCATTGATGTGACTCTTCCAGGAAAACAAATAGCAAAGGGTTCTCTTCACCCGCTAACCATTGTTCAACAAGAAATTGAAGATATTTTTGTTGGAATGGGATATTTGGTAGAAGAAGGACCTGAAGTTGAACTCGATTTGTTTAATTTTGAAATGTTGAATTTGCCCAAAGGCCATCCCGCTCGGGAAATGCAAGATACGTTTTACTTTGATGAGACAACCTTGTTGCGAACTCATACGTCTCCTGTCCAAGTAAGAACGCTTAAAAAAGCAAAAGGAGCTCCGGTTAAAATTATTTGTCCTGGGAAAGTGTATCGCCGCGATAATGATGATGCGACCCATTCCCATCAATTTATGCAAATTGAAGGATTGGTTGTTGATAAAAACATTAATATGGCCGATTTAAAAGGAACATTGTTAGAAATATCTAAAAAAATATTTGGCGATGATCGAAAGATTCGTTTACGTCCATCGTTCTTTCCGTTTGTTGAACCAGGATTAGAAGTGGATGTGAGCTGTTTTCAATGTGGTGGTTCTGGATGTCCAATGTGTAAACAAACCGGATGGATTGAAATATTAGGTGCGGGAATGGTTCATCCCAATGTCCTAGAAATGGCTGGCTATGATCATAAGAAATACCAAGGCTTTGCCTTTGGTATGGGAATTGAGCGCATTGCTATTTTGCGATATGGAATTGATGACATTCGTCATTTCTATACCAATGATGTTCGGTTCTTAAAACAGTTTTAGAGGTGAATCATGAAAATATATTTAAAATGGTTACAAGAATTAGTAGATTTAACTGGATTAGACCTTCAAGAGATTGTTGAGAAAATTAGCTTATATGCGACGGAAGTGGAAGGCGTTACTAAATTGATCGATGCGACGCATTTAGTGGTCGGTCATGTCTTAACAAAAGTCCCTCATCCCAATTCCGATCATTTGAGCGTATTAACAGTCGATGTTGGTGAAAAACTTCAAATTGTTTGTGGAGCACCTAATGTACAAGCAAAGCAAACGGTGATTGTGGCCTTAGAAGGAGCCACTCTTCCTGGTGATTTTAAAATTAAACGTTCAAAAATTCGAGGAGTGGAATCCTGTGGAATGGTATGTTCTCTTCAAGAATTAGGAATTGATAAAAAATTTGTTGATGAACAATATGCAAGTGGTATTTATTATTTTGAAGATGAAAAACCAGTAGGAATGCGTGGAGATGTTGCTTTAGAAATGGATGGGGATATCATTGAAATCGATGTGATGCCTAACCGGGGCGATCTTTTATCGATGATTGGGGTTGCCTATGAACTGAGTGCCGTTTTTAATCGTCCGTTAAAGAAACTTATCGTTCCCACAATCAACCGAACAGGACATGAACATCTTTCGATTGAACTGATTAATCAATCATGTCTTTCTTATTATGCTCAAGTTATTAAAAACATTACGATTAAACCTTCTCCACAATGGTTAAAAGCACGTCTAATCGCTTTTGGAGTCCGTCCGATTAATAATGTTGTTGATATTACAAATTATATTATGGCGCTATTTGGCCAGCCTTTACATGCGTTTGATTATGACTTGTTAGGATCTAAAATTGTTGTTCGGTTTGCAAAAGATGAAGAAAGTATCGTCACGTTAGATGGTATTTCACGTTCGCTTGTTTCTTCAGATCTACTAATTACCAATGGGAAAACTCCGGTTGCTATTGCCGGAGTCATGGGAGGCATGGAGACTGAAGTCCATAAAGAAACGACTCAAATTTTGATTGAGGCTGCGGTATTTGATCCCCTTATTATTCGTAAAACATCTACCCGATTGGGATTACGTAGTGAGGCCTCGATGCGATATGAACGAGGAGTCGATTGTAACATGACGAAGATGGCACTAGATTATGCATCATATTTACTCGTGATGTTAGCTGATGGAGAAGTGGTGGGTGAGCCTTCTTTTCAAGGAATTGTGATGAAGCCCGATCAAGAGATTGACTTATCCCTATCTTTGACCCAATCAATATTGGGGTATCCTATTTCATTAGCAGATATAACGCCTATTTTTACGCGACTTCATTTAGCGTATGAACTGAATGGGGATGTTATTCGAGTACAAGCTCCTAATCGTCGTCGTGATTTACAAATACCAGAAGACTTGATTGAAGAAATTGGGCGCCTTAATGGGTATGATAAAATACCACTATCGCTTCCAAATGATGATCGGGTTGGTTTTTTAAATGATAAACAAAAAAAACGTCGATTGATTAAAAATACCTTATTTTCTTTAGGCCTTCATGAAGTCATCACTTATTCCTTGGTGAAAGAAAGTCAACTTTGTGAATTTTCACTCAATCATCATCCATCGGTGAGTTCACTTCCGTTGTTAATGCCTTTATCAGAAGATCGTAAAATAATGAGATTAGGACTTCTCCCCTCTCTTCTTGAAGTTGTTCAATATAATTATTCTCGCAAGAATATAAACCTTGCTTTATTTGAAATTGGAAATGTATATTATTCAAAAGACGGAAATAATTACGAAGAAGAATGGTTATCAGGGGCAATGTCGAATCAATACAGCCATACTTTATGGCAACAAAAAGAAGAAAAAGTCGATTTCTTTTTGGTTAAAGGAATTTTATTGCGGTTATTTGAAACACTAGGAGTTGAAGTTGTTTTTCAACCACTGGCCTATCACGGAAAAGAACTTCATCCAACTCGGTGTGCATCAATCGTGGTTGATGATAAGGTAATTGGATTTATGGGACAATTGCATCCTCAATATGAATTGGAACATGACTTGGATGATGTTATTGTTTTCGAAATTAACATTGCATCTTGTTTAAATGAAAAACCAACTACAGTCATGTTTGTTCCCCTTAATAAGCTTCCAAGTATTGAACGAGACTTGGCATTCGTTGTGAAAAAAGAAGTGCTTGCATCCGATTTGGTAGCGGCTATTCGTAAAACTGATCGAACTATTTTATCTGATGTTCAAATATTTGATTTATATGAAGGTGAAAAAATATCATCTGAATTAAAATCAATTGCGATGAAAGTTATTTTTACGTCGGATGAGCCTTTAAAAGAAGAACAAATCCAACAGAAAATTCAAAAGATTGTGAAAGATCTCAAATATCGATTTGATGCAAATTTGCGAAGTTCATAGAATATTTTAAAAATTAAGTAAAAAAAACCAGAGCACATTGTTAAGCTCTGGTTTTTTTGGTCTTTAAATAATCACATGCAGTAAGGGTTGATGGATGAAGGCCGTGTTGAAGTCCTTCTTCAATTTCCTCGACAATGGCAGGAGGTGTCGATGCTCCGGCCGTTAGGGCGACCTTATGAATATTTTTAAAATCATAATTAAGTAAATCATTAATGGATTCGATGAGAAGAACTTCTACATCGGTTTCTTGTTTGGCGATAAGTCGTAATTTTTGAGTATTGTTACTCATGGGATCTCCAACAACAATGACCAAATCGACATCTTTAATTCCTTGAAGTAAGGCAAATTGTCGCCTTTTCGTTGCATCACAAACATCGTGATGAAGGGCAATGGTGGGGTATTTTGTTTTCAAAGCACGTAAGACATCGGCTAAATCTAAGGTACTCATGGTTGTTTGAACCATGAGTGCAACTTGTTTTGTGATTGGTGAAAGAGAAGCAATATCGCCTAGTGATTCAATTAAGATAATATCGGAACTAATCCCAAGTATTCCTCTTGTTTCGGGGTGAGATCGTTTACCAAAAAAAAGAATTTGATAACCTTCACTTAATCGTTCTTGAATGAGAGTGTGTGTTTTTGCGACATCTTGACAAGTAGCATCAATAAGGGTTAATCCACGAGAAAGAATGTCTTTTTTACAAGCATCCGATGCTCCATGAGCGGTGATGATGACGCTACCTTGGGTAATGCCATCTAAAGAGGATATCACTTGAATACCTAAATCCTTATAGGCGTTCATAATGTGCTTATTATGAACTAGGCTTCCTAACATATATAAGGGCATAGGATATGCACCAGAGGACAAGACGTCGTTGGTTAACATCATGGCTTTAATGACGCCTTTGCAAAAGCCTTGAGGAACAATGTGTTTGACTTCCATAGGGTCCTCCTTTTCGTAATTCTATTATACCATATTCTTGAAATGAAATGAAACAAAACAGTTGAGAGAAGAGTGCTTTTATAGTATAATAAGGAAGAGTAAGGAAGGTCACAATGAAAATACTATGGCACTTATTTATTACTTTTTTTAAGATTGGTGCCTTCACCTTTGGTGGAGGTCTTGCGATGCTTCCTTTTATCCAAGATGAAATGGTACGGAAGCATGGGTGGATTACGGAAGATGAAATGCTAGACATCATTGCTGTTGCTGAATCGACTCCCGGAGTAATTGCTGTGAATACTGCTACGTTTGTTGGATATAAAGTGAAAAAGTTTTGGGGAAGTTTGGTCGCTACGATTGGAGTAATCTTGCCTTCATTATTTATCATTTGTATTATTGCGATGTATTTTAAAGATTTTTTAGCTATTCCTGCGATTGCTGCCATCTTTAAAGGTATTCGTGCAGGGGTGGCAGTCCTTATTTTGAATGCTGCCTT
>JBAYFA010000060.1:0-7037 GCA_041667425.1 Bacilli bacterium | reverse complement strand
ATCTTTTGCAAGGGCCACAAAATCTCCTAAAAATGGCTTACATCGTTTAGGATTTTTCCCCAATAGACCTGTTTTCATGAAAGATTCACAATCATATAAATCAAAATAATTAGCAAAATAGCGTTGAAATACTTGTGGGAATGTGTGTTTGTCTTTTACATAAAATACTGATGTACGACCTTCCAAAGAAGGTCTCGTCTTTAATAACGACGTAATATCTTTAAAGCGATTAATATAAATAGGAGCAATATCGATAAGTCCATGATCGGCAACTACCATGATGGTTGTTTTTGACCCACTTGACTCATATAATCGTTTCACTTCATCACTTAAAGAGGACAACAACGTTTTAATTGTCGGATTCTGACAGCCAAATTCATGCAAAGAGGCATCCGGTTCATTCCAATATAAATACGTATAAGTTTTTTCATCCTTGTGCGTAATAGATATCGCCTGATCAATCATATCATGAAATGTTTGAAATCCATTTTCTTTAAAACTTGGCCATAATACTTCGCATGAGGCATCCTTAAACTGATGATACATTGGTTCAGTTGGTAAAGTCAACTTCGTATCAAAAGAAGGGATCACTTCATCCGTGAAATAATCTTCATTTCGAAACATAATCACATGTCGATCAATATCTTTAAAATACTGATTCCACCCAATCCATCCCGTATCAGCTGGTAACAGTCCTGTTTGAACCATGGTGGTCGCAGCAACCGTGGTAGGGGGATAAATCGTCGTAATTTGTTTAGATAGATGTTTCCATAAAAAAGCATCTTCAGGAAGATTTTTTTCCATGATATCGATTCCCATTCCATCAAGTAAAATAAGAAGGACATGGTCTTTTCCTTCTAAAGCGTCGTCAACACAAGATAATGTAGTCGTGGTAGGAATGGCTTTAAAATGTTTTTGAATTGATGAAGTGACATTGAGAAGACAATTTTCAAAATCTGGCCACATAATTTGATATTTAAAGAAAATAATGCCTCGTTTTTTCAATTGTTTTTGTATAAACAATCTTGTTTCTTCATAATACTCCATCAAAGGAACTTCATCTGGATAAGTACGAATGATATGGGTATTGTACGTTGAAATAATAGTGGGATCTTCCTTACAACATCGGCAAAAAGCTAGATAATTAAAATGAGCTTCTTCTCCTTCAATCATAACTGAAATATTATGATTGGGAAGATCAAATTGTTTGTTTTGAAAAACATATTCACCAATGGTTTTGGTATTTCCAATAAAGAAGTAATCCATCAATAGTAAATAATCATTCATCAAAGGAAGTTCATTGATGGTAGGAATCACAATAGCAATATCGATAATAGGACATGCTGCCATTCCCGAAATCGAGGTCATTCCAACATGAATAATGTTGCAATTTGTTAAAGTTTTTTTTAAATATTTTGCAATGAAGTTGAATTGAGTTTCCCATAGGGGTTGATACTCGCTTATTTTCATGATGGATTGATTCCATAAAGACAAGAATATTTAGAAATCAAGTAATCAATGTAATAGGATACATCAAAATCTTCTCCAATTGCTTGACGAATAATGTCTTTAGGATAACGAGACGATGCAAATTGGTGGATTTTTGTTTTAAGCCATTCATTGATGGCTTTGGTATTTCCACTGGCAATCACACCCTCAAAATCTAAGTCTTTCTTCATATAATGAAAAATTTGAGCACTATAGGCAGATCCCAACGCATAGGTTGGAAAATATCCAAACATGCCTCCAGCCCAGTGAATGTCTTGTAAGAGCCCTTCTTTGACAGATGGAACCACCAAACCAAAATACTCGAAAAATAAGTCATTCCACTTATCTTGCAAATCATCAATCGATAATCCTTCCACAAAGATTGCTTTTTCAAGATCATAACGAAGCATGATGTGTAAAGAATAAGTTAATTCATCCGCTTCAGTACGAATAAAGGAAGCTTTTACCTGATTGATTGTACGATAAAATTCATCTAAAGACACGTCTTGAAGTTCTTTTGAAAATTGACGTTGTAACACTGAATAGTGTTGCTCCCAAAAAGCCTTACTTCTACCCAAAATGTTTTCATAAAAACGAGATTGTGATTCATGAAGGGATAACGAAGCTCCTCCTGTTGAAAAAGTTCCATCATATTTAGAATCACATTGTTGCTCATATAGAGCGTGTCCCATTTCATGAATAGCTGAGAACAGGGCTGATTGAAGATTTTTAGGATAATAATGATTAGTAAAACGAACATCCGTCGACCCACTTCCTGTAGTAAAGGGATGTTCTGATTCTTTCATCAATCCATGGCTACGATCAAAACAAAGAACATCTTGCAAATACGAGCAAAATTGTTTTTGACCATCCACATCAAATGTTTTACCAGATAAAAATGATTCATCATTGGCTGCTTTTGCGATGACTTTTTTTACAAATGGCACCAATCGAGTCTTTAATTCATTAAAAAATTGATCGTAATCGTTAATCGTCATTCCTGGTTCATACTCATCTAATAAAATATTATATCCTTTACAATCATCTGTTTCTAAATATCGGATATAGTCTTTTAAAAATGATATAATTTTTTGAAGAGTTGGTTTAAACAACTCAAAATTATTTTTTTTCTTGGCATCTGCCCAAATAGTTTGACTTTTTGATAATAAAATTTGAAAAGCGACATATTGATCCATTGGAATCTTTCTGGTCTTATCAATATGTTTCTTGACTTCTACTATTTCATGATATAAATCAGCATCTAATTCATCACGATGTGCATATAAGGTGTCCACAACGTGAACGTATTCTTCAGACGTTTCAATTCGATAGGATTCCTCTACTAAAACGCCTATTTGTTCACCACGATACTCAAAGCATCCACTAGGGGCTTCAGTTTCTGAATCCCAACTAATCATATAAAGAGCATATTCATAAGCCTTTATTCTTTTGCGAATGCCAATGTACTGTTCAATTAATTTCTTCATCTTATCACACTTTCCATATTTAATTTATATATATACTAATTATATCAAAAATCATTTGTTTTGCCAATCAATAACGTAGGTAATTTCAAAAACCTCCTCACTCATTAAATATAGTGACAAAATAGTTGTTTCCATCTTGGGCAATTAAAAGATAATTATCTAAATACATTATTATAAAACGAATGAACACATAAAAAGAAGAAAGTTTTACTTTCTTCCTTTTATTATATATTTTTATCTTAACACTATCTATTAATGATTTCCTTCATCATAAGCATTTTTTTGTTCTTCATGATGACGATCATGATAATGAGTATGAAGTAAATGATGGGATAGGTCTCCTAATGGCTCTTTCAAGAAATTTTCATAGAGAGCCACTACTTCAGGATTTTCATGAGATTTTCGAAACTTCATATTGGCATCGACAACATATGTTGAGTCAATTCGATTTTGACGAATTTGATTAGTCGTCCCATAAGGTTGTCCTCCTCCACCGATACAGCCACCTGGACACGTCATTATTTCTATAAAAGTATAAGGTGAGGTTCCCGCTCTTACTTGATCGCATAAAATTTTAGCCATCGACAACGTATGGGCAACCGCCACTTTAACGGTCGATCCTCCTAAATTGATGTCTGCTTCTTTGATTCCGTTTAATCCTCGCAATTCTTTAAAATCCATTTTTTCTAAAGGTTTTTGATTAACCACTTCATAAACGGTTCTAATCGCCGCTTCCATAACGCCACCGGTTGCTCCAAAAATGGCTGCTGCCCCGGTTGTTATCCCAAAAGGAGAATCAAAGTCGGTTTCTTCTAAATTTTCAAAATCAATCCCCATTTGTTTGATCATTTTCCCCAATTCCCTTGTTGTTAAAACAGCATCAATATCAGGGTATTCTTTATTAACTTTCATTTCATCACGTTTAGCTTCATACTTCTTAGCCGTACATGGCATGACGGATACAACAAATACATCCGATGGATCAATTCCTGCTTGCTTTGGATAATATGATTTTGCTAGAGCACCAAACATTTGTTGAGGTGATTTACAAGATGAAATGTGATCTAAAATATCGGGATAACGCGTTTCCGCATAATTGATCCATCCAGGACAACAAGAAGTCATCATGGGTAGGACTCCGTTGTTTGTGATACGATCAATCAATTCATTTCCTTCTTCAATAATAGTCAAATCAGCCGTAAAATCCGTATCAAAAACACGATCAAACCCAAGTAATTTCATTGCTGATACTATTTTCCCAGTGACAATGGTCCCAGCTTTTAATCCAACTTCTTCTCCTAATGAGACCCGAACAGCCGGTGCGACTTGAACAATAACATGTTTATTGTGATCTGTTAATGCTTTCCAAACAACATCTGTATCATCTTTTTCAGTAATGGCGCCAACTGGACACACACTTGCGCATTGTCCGCAAAATGTACAAAAATTTTCAGATAAGGGTTCATCAAATACAGCTGATACTCTTGTTTCATGGCCTCTACCTAAAATCGATAACACACTGGTTCCTTGAATAATGCTACACACATCCACACAGCGTCCACATTTAATACATAAATTAGGATTTCTAACAAGACATGGATTATGATCATCTATATCGCATTTTTGAAGCACACTCGGAAAACGATTTTGGTCAATCCCAAGGGTTTTTGCTAGATTTTGCAGTTCACATCTCATATTTTTAACACATGTTGCACAATTAGTATCATGATTAGCCAAAATAAGTTCAACAATAGTTTTACGTGCGTTGATGACTCTCGGTGAATTGGTATAAATCACCATGCCTTCCTTAATAGGGGTAGAACAAGAAGCAACCAGTCCCTTCCTTCCTTCAACTTCTACAACACAAACTCGACAATCAGATTTAATGTTTAAATCTTCGTAAAAACAAAGTGTCGGAATATTTAATCCAAATTTTTTAGCTGCTTTCAATATCGACGTGTTTTCTTCAACGGTAATATTAATATGATTAATCGTTGCATTTACCATTTTCATATTGTTTGCCCTCTTTCTGAGTGTTCAACACGATCAATATAATCATCTCTAAAATATTTCAATGATGAAATAATGGAAGTAGTTGATGTTTGACCCAAACCACATAACGAAGCCTGATGAATAACACGGGCAAGTGACTCTAGTGAGACAATATCTTGCATGGTTGCTTTTCTTTCAATAAACTTTTCAATGATATTTCCTAGTTGAATATGACCTTCTCGACAAGGAGTGCATTTCCCACAGGACTCATGTTGGAAAAAACGGACAATCTTAAGTAAAATTGTAAAAATATCAAATCGATCATCAATGACAATAATGGCTCCTGCTCCCGTTTTAGACTCAAATTCTTCAAACCGTTCAAAATCAATGATCATATCCAGCATATATTCAGGAATAATTGGACCACATGCCCCACCCAACTGAACCATTTTTATTTTCCTATCATTGACAATTCCACCACCCAATTCGAAAATAACTTTACGAATCGGTACACCAAATGGAATTTCATAGACACCTTTGTTCTTTACATTACCCGATAACGAGATTAGTTTTGTGCCTGTGGATGTCAAAGTTCCAATCTGAGCAAAGCGATTTCCCCCAATCTCAATAATGGTAGGAATAGTTGAAAATGTTTCAACATTATTAATTAAGGTTGGTTTTCCAAACAATCCTTTTTCAGTTGGAAAAGGAGGCTTAACTCTTGTCCTTCCAGGATGACCTTCAATAGATTCAATTAAAGCAAATTCTTCACCACAAACATATGATCCAGCCCCTGAACGGACTTCAATATCAAAGTTGAATGGAGAATTGCAAATCTTTTGACCCAAAAATCCTTTTTTCTTTGCTTCATCAATAGACCATTTAAGAAGACTAATCGATTTTTGATACTCCCCACGAACATAAATAATTCCTTTGGTACCACCGGTTGCATAAGCAACGATAATCATTCCTTCAAGAATCTGGTGAGGATCATTTTCCATTAAATAACGATCTTTGAAGTTTCCTGGTTCTCCTTCATCCGCATTGCAAATGATATATTTTTCTTTACTTACTTCTTTAGCTAGCCCCATCATTTTGGCGGCCGTTGGAAAACCAGCACCTCCTCTTCCACGAAGGGCTGCCTTTTGGATTTCCTCAATGATTTCTGTCTTTTCCATCATCAAGGCTTTTTTCAAATTTTTATAACCATTAAAGTGGATATATTCATCAATTGATAAGGGATTTATTTTTCCAAACCGTTTGGAAATCAATTTCATTTCAATCATCACATATACACCCGATACTCAGATAAAATCGCTTTAATCTTGTCTGCTGTCAGATGAGTAAATATTTTATCATCAATCCTCATAGCTGGACCTGCATCGCAACATCCTAAACAACTAGTATACTCAAGCGTAAACTGTTGATTAGTGGTCGTCTCATTCACACGAATTCCGAGTTCCTTTTCAATTATTTTTAATACGTCAACATTTGAACAAACATAACATGGAACATCCTTACATACTTGTATGATGTGTTTCCCTCTGGGTTTATTAGAAAAAAAGGTATAAAAAGATAAAACACTACCCACTTTACTATCCGGGATGTTTAAATAATGAGCAATCATCATAACTTCATCTTTTGAAATATAATGACTACTTTTAACCGTCTGATATTCAAGCAGAATTTCAATCAACTGATTTTCTTCTCTTGGATACTTTTTTAAAACATCTTCTAATAACATTTAGAATCCTCCTTCTGAATAGAAAAAAATGACAAGTAAAAATGCTCTTGCCTGTTATCTATGCTTTTGTTTTTAAAAAGATCATAATAAAAACTTTGTTGAATTCCTTGACAAAATATCAGATTAAATCAAATAACGATTCAAATAAAAAGATAATCCTCGTTCATGAATATGACTAAATCTGATTGAGAAAAAATTTGACACCATCTTAAATCAATTGTTTATTTTTATTCATTGTAATACACATTACTTTGATTGTCAATACTTTTTAAAAAACAATTGATATGTTATTTATTGACATAATATAATGACTATCAGTTAGTGAT
>JBAYFA010000059.1:0-7048 GCA_041667425.1 Bacilli bacterium | reverse complement strand
ACCTCTTAAAATGTTTATCTATATGTATATTTTAACATATTTTTAGTCAAATTACCAGATAAAAAAAGGACTGCTGACACTTTGTCAACAGTCTGAGTCAAGGTTAAACCTTGACTTTTTTGTTTTCAAAAAAAATAATTTTTTATTTTTATATATCACTTGATTTTTTTTCATATTTATGTTATTATTACCAAAACAAAAGGTAATACCATATGTCTATTTAATGAAAAGCTTATTTTTAAGTAGTATATAACAAAAAAAATGCTAAATTTTTGTTAAAAAATTGTCGTCTAAAGCGTTTACATTTGATTATTTACGAAATGTATTGAAATTTTTATAGAGAAGTGATATAATTAGATATAAATTTGAAAGGAAGGAAAATTTATGATAACTAAAAGATTTATTCGTGTATTATTTACCGCATTACTAGTTGTCTTAGTATCAGTAGCCGCTATTGGCTGTAAACCAAAAACCCAAGATACTTCTGGGTATACTTATAGCATTTATACGGCTCTGTCTCCATCAAACTGGAATGAACTAACTTATGAGGATAATAATGACACTCAAGTCATGAACTATCTTCAAAGCAATTTCTTTACATTTGATTTCCAATTTGATAACGATGGCAATATCGTAGATGGTAAATTTGATGTTGAATTTGCTGCTGCTACAGCTTTAGAAGATGTATCTGCAGATTATGTAGGCGAAGAATGGGGTATTGAAGAAGGCGATGAACGTCGTGCATATAAAATCACTTTAAGAGAAGATTTAAAGTGGGATGATGGCACTGCAATTAACGCTGAAGATTTTGTATACTCTATGCAACAACAATTAGACCCATTATTCCAAAATTATCGTGCTGACAGTTTCTATGTTGGAGCTACTATTCTTCACAATGCTGAAAACTATGCTAAGCAAGGACAAAAGATTTTTGTTGATAATGCTGCAACTGGAGAACCTAAATATGAAGTTGCTGACTTAGTTAAAGACAATGATGGAGTTTATGCACTTCCAAATGGAGAAGTCGTAAAATTTGGTTTAACTGATCCACTAGATTGGTGTGGTGGTCATACAGTTACTTACTACAGCGCATATTTAGATGCAACAGCTTTTGCGGCATTAGAAGCTCTAGCTGATGAAAATGGACGTGTTGATGTTACTGATGCAACTATTGCATTAATAACCACTTTAATCGATACTGATGATTGGGGACATGAAGGTCCTGGAAATGTGCCACTATACATGGTATTTGAAAATGAATATGCTGCAGTTGATTTTGAAGACGTTGGAATTTTAGCCGAATCTGATTATGAATTAGTTATTATTCTAGACAAAGAATTACCACTTCTTAATGAAGACGGAAGTTTATCATATAAAGCAGCTTATAACATGGCAAATTTACCACTTGTTAAGAGAGATCTTTTTGAAGCCAACAAAGTTCAACCGGCAACAGGTAGTGAATTGTGGACATCTACTTATAATAGTAGTGTTGCAAGAACTGCTAGTTGGGGGCCTTATAAATTAACAACTTTCCAAGCTGGTAAAGAGTATATTCTTACTAAGAATGAAAATTGGTTTGGATTTACAGCTGATTTATATCCTGGACAATATCAAACTGATAGAATTAAATGTGAAACATTAGCAGAATGGAATTCCGCATGGTTGAAATTCCAAGCTGGAGAAATTGATGATATTGGTATTGATGTATCCATCGCAACTGATTATAAATCAAGCGAACGTGCATACTATACTCCAGATGATTTCGTTGCTTCTCTACAATTACAATCTAATAAAGAAGCATTAGCAGCTCGTCAATCTGAAGGCTACAACAAAACTATCTTAAGTTATGTTGATTTCCGTAAAGCTTTATCACTAGGCGTTAATCGTGCTGAATTTGCTGCACAAACTACCACTAGTTCATTAGCTGGATTTGGTCTATTTAACTCAATGCATTACTATGATGTCGCTAATGGTGGCGTTTATAGAAATGAAGATGTTGCTAGACAAGTTTTATGTGATATTTATAATATCGATGCTACTCAATTTGATTCTTTAGCTGAAGCTGAAAGTTCAATCACTGGATATGATTTAACAGCTGCTCGTGCTTTAATTACTCAAGCATACAATGATGCAATTGCAGCAGGTGATTTGAGTGCAACTGATAAAGTTAAATTAACAATGGGAACTGGTACTCTTAGTGAAACCGTTCAAAGAAGATTTGATTATCTTCAAACTGCATGGGCAGAATTAGTAGAAACCACACCACTTGAAGGAAAATTAGAGTTCGAATCTGTTGCTAAAGGTGATAAATGGGCTACTGACTTCCGCGAAGGTGCATATGACATTTGTATGGGTGGTTGGACTGGCGCCGCTTGGGATCCAGGATACTTCCTACTTGCGTACTTATCACCATCATATATGTATTCTAGATCATGGGCAACTGATACTGAAACATTAGAATTTACAATGGTTGGTGCCGGTGAAGAAGGAGCAGACATTACTGATACACTATCATTGTTAGATTGGTATGATTGCTTGAATGGTGCACAAGGCGCTAAATACAACTTTGGTTCAGGAGCTCTTGAAGAAGCTAAGCGATTAACTTTAATTGCCGCTCTTGAAAAAGAAGTATTAAAAGTATACTATACTGTTCCTCTATATAACAATTTTGGAGCAAGCCTAATTTCTTACAAGGTGGAATATGGAACTTATACATATAACACTTTCATGGGATACGGGGGCATTCGTTATATGACTTATAACTATACCGATGCTAAATGGACAAAATTAGTTAGCGATAATAATGGTAATATTGATTATAAAGCATAATTAATTAGTAAACATTCTCAGTGTGGGGCAGTTTTAAAAATTGTCCCACACTTTGATGTTTTTTAAGAATTATCGGGTATGTAATGATGAGTGACTATCTAATCTATAAGGAGAATTACAATTATGTATATGTTTAAATATATTTTAAAAAGACTTGGTTTGATGATGATGACGTTCGGTATTATCATTATTATGTGTTTTGTATTAATCAAGTTATTACCTATTGTTATTGATGTTCAGTTTGGTCAAGATGCTGATATCATTAGAAATCAACTAATTGCAAGAGGATACTACGATCCAATTCCTGTCCAATTTTTCAATTATATAAGAAGGATTGTTGTGAGTGGTGACTGGGGAATTGGCGTTAGTCTGGCTGAATATCGTAATATGCCAGTTTGGGATGTTTTTGTAACAAAATTACCTCCGACTGTTTTAATCAATGTTTATTCTTCTTTAATTGCTGTTCCAATTGGAATAGGATTAGGTATTTTTGCTGCATTGAAAAAAAATAAATGGCAAGATCATACCATTAGTACTAGTGTTATGATTTTCATTTCTGTACCTAGTTTTGTATATGCTTTTCTTGTGCAATACTTATTGTGTTTTAGATTAAAAATGTTCCCAATCACTATGCGTGGGGGATTTGAATACTTTACTTGGGATATGTTTAAATCAATGATTCCAAGTGTAATTAGTTTAGCATTCGGCTCAATCGCTGGATATGCACGGTTTACTCGGGCAGAATTGACCGAAGTTTTAACAAGCGAATTTATGTTACTTGCTCGCACCAAGGGCTTAACCAAAGGACAAGCTACCACAAGACACGCGCTGCGTAATGCGATGGTACCAATTTTCCCAATGATTATTGGTGAATTTATTAGTGTTTTAAGCGGATCATTGATCATTGAAAAGATTTTTAGTGTCCCTGGGGTAGGAGGTTTGTATCTTGCGGCTATCAATAGCAAAGATTATGACTTCTTTATGCTTTTGTCTGCGTTCTATACTTTTGTAGGATTGGCAGCAGGTATTGTTATAGACATTAGTTATGGATTTATTGACCCAAGAATCAGAATGGGGGCGAAGTAATATGAAAGCTAAAGACTATAAAATCTCAAAAGAAAAATTTGTATTTTGTTCCAACGAAGGACGCCTACATGATCAAAAGCTAGATACGAAACCAATGAGTTATTTGAAAGATGCTTTTAGTCGGTTTAAACGAAATCGTGCTTCTATCACGGCAGCTATTATTATTGGAATTTTAATTTTATTTGCTATTTTTGTCCCAATTTTTTCAAAATATACGGTTCAATATAATGATACATATTATCGATATATCTCACCAAAAAATAAATTGTTTGCTGAACTAGGCATTCCGTTTTGGGATGGAACAAAGGGTAAAGAAGCCACTGCTCAGGATTTCTATTTCTATTATTCCATGGGCCAAGAAACAGGAAAAAATGCCATTGTTGATCAAGAATATTCTATTATTCATAAAATTGGGTTAACAGGCAGAGAGGTTACGTATTATAAATATCAACTAGATACCTATCAAGCGGTGGGTGTTGTCCTGATGGATTTGCGAACAGAACAATATCAAAATATCCAAAATTATCAGGATGAAAAAGGTATCCAAGTAATTTATCCTATTACCATTCCTGAACAACGTCCAACTTCTCGTCAAGATGTGAATAAAGTTGGTAATTATTGGTATGCTACGGAAGAAATTAATGGTAAAACATCAATCATTTTAGATGATGATGGAAACTTAATTCCAATTTATAAATCATATACTGGAACTGATGACTATTATAGTGCTTTAAGATATGAAGGGGAAGGTTATTTATACGATTACTCAACTAAAAATCAAACAGGTTATAGTGTTCGTGTAAATTATTATGAATATTACATATATTATCATACGTATGTTTTACAAGATGGCATCACTGAACCGATGTTTCTATTTGGTACAACTAATTATGGGGCAGATATTTTAACATCACTTGCCAGTGGAGCTCGTTTTAGTTTTGCTCTTGCCATTATTGTTGCATCAATTAATCTATTTGTTGGTGCAATTTATGGCGCTATTGAAGGCTATTATGGGGGTCGTCTTGACCTTGCCATGGAACGAATTGTCGATGTGCTGGCAGCTGTGCCCTTTATGATTGTTATTTCTTTATTAAAATATCATTTAGAAAATGTTCCACAGGCGGTTATTTTATTTATTGCCTTCTTTATTACTGGGTGGATTGGAATGGCAGGAAGAACGCGAATGCAGTTTTATCGTTTTAAGAATCAAGAATATGTTTTAGCAGCAAGAACTTTAGGCGCTAATGATCGCCGGATTATGTTTAAACATATTTTTCCTAATGCGATTGGAACATTAATTACTAGTTTTGTTCTCGTTATTCCGGGCATGATTTTTTCTGAAACTAGTTTAAGCTATTTAGGAATTATCAACTTGAATACTGGAGATATGACTAGTGTTGGAACACTCT
Organism: Bacilli bacterium; assembly: GCA_041667425.1. Taxonomy (GTDB): domain Bacteria; phylum Bacillota_I; class Bacilli_A; order ML615J-28; family CAG-698; genus JAQVOS01. The sequence goes on along the minus strand of JBAYFA010000059.1, from coordinate 1,724 downwards.
TAGCAAGTGCTCAACCATATCTCGTGTCATATCCTCACATGATTTTCTTCCCGGCGGTATTTATAAGCTTATTGATGTTAAGTTTCAACTTATTTGGTAATGGCTTACGTGATGCCTTTAACCCATCATTAAGAGGAACGGAGGACTAATTATGGAAAAGAAACTAGAAGTAAAGAATCTTCAGATTTCATTTAGAACACAAGGTGGAATTTTAAAAGCCGTTCGTGATATTTCATTTGATTTGTATAAAGGTGAAACTCTTGCTATTGTTGGAGAGTCAGGCTCTGGAAAATCAGTGACTAGCAAAGCCATTATTGGTATTCTTGCTGGAAACTCGATTGTTGAAGGAGGAGAAATTCTATACGATGGTCAAGATTTATTAAAAATAAATGAAGATGATTTCCACAAAATACGTGGAGATAAGATTGCGATGATTTTTCAAGACCCTCTATCAAGTCTTAATCCTATTATGCGTGTAGGACAACAATTGACTGAGGCGATGATTTTAAAGACCAAAACTAGTCGGAGAAATGCTCGTCATAATTTTAATACAAAATTAAAATTATTAAATGTGAACGCAAATGAAGTCACCACCGATCAAGATCATCAAAATGTCCAAAAGCATAAAGAAGATATCAAAATTTTTGATGATTTTTGTGTTCAGGGGACAAGATTGGAACGAGTTTATAATGAAGCGATAGCTGAATTAATTGGGCTACAACTTACTATTGATAATGTTTTGTTCTTAATTGAAAAGAAACAAAAAATTGATCTTGCAAAACAATTTAAAGAAATCAATCGTGCGATTAAAGCTAGCGTTCATCCATTCGTTCTCATCGTTGATGAAGAAGTCGCTCAATCACAACAAGATTTAGATAATTTACGAAAACTTAGAAAGAAAATTCCTGTAGCTGATGCGGTGACTGTGCTTAAAAAGCTATCAAAAATTGTTAATGAAACTGCTTTAAAACAAAAGCCTAATTATTTTACTTTGGGTTATTATGTCATGAAAAATCCAAGCGAAGATGTTAGTAATTTTACTATAGACGCGCTGGATAAAATGACGAAAAAATTTCTATATTCAAATTTTTTAGTTGAATTTAAAGGAATGGCCAAAGTGGCTGTACTGAATTCCCATAGAAAATCTCTTGAAATTAAGAAAACAATTCTAAAAAATGTGCAAGAATATTTAAAAATTGTTACATCAGACACGCTTAATAAAAAGCATGTATACGCGCAAGGAAAGCAATTGTCATCTCTTGTTGTTTCCGGAATTAATCGCTTATCTACAAAGAAAAATAGTATTGAATATTCATTTACATCGGCGCTTCGTAGTGCATTGAATGACTATTTTTATGGACTTAAGAACAATCCGGTTCAACAAAAGCGTTTTGATCGGGCTCAAGCAAAATATAAAGTACTTGTTAGTGCTGGAAAAACGCCTGATTGGAAATTGAAACCGCCTGTTTTAGTAGACTTAGAGCTTGCAAAAAACAATATTCGTCATGTAGTTGAAGTTCTAATCAATAGTATATCGAAGGACATTGCTCGTAAAGATGAGTTTGATCAAGAACATGAGGTTTTAGAACTTATTGATTTCTTGAAAGATGAAGCATCGAAATTGGTTGCGAAAATGACGTTGAAGATGGCAAAGGCAAAGGCCATTAAATTATTAGAAGAAGTTGGGCTTCCTGAACCAGCCATCCGTTATAATCAATATCCTT
>JBAYFA010000058.1:0-7180 GCA_041667425.1 Bacilli bacterium | reverse complement strand
ACGATTAATTTGCTGATTCGGTATACTCATCTTCCCATAGAAATCCTTGATAATCATAATCATTTTTATGTAGTCAATTCTAGAACAGTTTTTAAAAAAGGACGTTATAAATATGTGTCGTTTTTTGCGATTGATCCTAAAACAATCATCACTTTAGAAGGATTTAAATATGATATAACAGGTTATCAATTAGGTCAACTCGATAATTTATGTTTAAGCAATGAAATTGTTGAAAAAGAAGGCATTTTGATGACCAATAACAAAAAAATATTAGTGATACAATCCGAATAATTCGGATTGTTTTCTTTTTCACCAATAAAATCGATTGCTTGTTCGTATTATAAGTGAAAGTAGGAGGTATAAAATGATGCGTAGATCATTATTATTTGTTGTGTTATTGTTTTCTTTTTTATTAACAGCGTGTGGATTAAACCAATCCAATATTTTGGAAAGAGAATTGGGTCTTTCATCCATTCAAACTCTTGAAGAATTACAAGAAAAGATGAGCGAGTCATCAAATTTATATCTTTGGGACCGATTCACGTGGTCTAGTATGACGGGTGATTGGGCAGAAGATGCATCGCTCGGGGGTGTCGCTACGAATGAATCTACAGCCAAATCATCGGATGATTATACATCCACTAACCTCCAAGTAGAAGGAGTCGATGAAGGGGACCTCGTTAAAACGGATGGGAACCGAATTTATAGTATTTCTAATTACACTTTGAAAGTTGTAGAAGTTAATCAAGGCCACATGGAAGTGAAATTAGTCGATAAACTATATGAAAATAATCAAACTAATTCTTATTATTATAACAACTATATTTCAGATTTGTATTTGACAAATCGTTATTTTGTTATTATTTATAACGTATATCCTAACTTTTATTTAGAAGATGAACTGACAGTTAATCCGTATCGTTATGAAATTTCAACGAGTGTTCGGATTTATGATATTGAAACTCTTGCAATTGTTGAAGAATATAAAGTATCTGGAAGGCAAGTGACCTCACGTCTTATTGATGATAATTTATACTTGATCTTATCATATGTTGATCAAAGAGTGGATACGGAAGTTCGTCCTTGGGTTAAAGAAGGCGATGAAGTCGTTTATACTAGTCTAAATGATATTAAATATTTGCCTAATACAGATTATCAAGCTTTTACTGTGATTACTAAAATCGCCTTACTTGATGAAATCTCGATTGAAACAGATGTCTTATTAGGACCATCCTATTGGAACCAAGTATATGTGAATCATAATGCGATTTATCTTACTACTTATCAATATGAAAGAACCCTTTTAGGTGATTATCAAAATACAGGGTTACTCGTTTCTTATTTGTTTAATGAGAGTGGATCTGTTTATTATGGTGGGTCTGGTGTGTTTCTTGGAAACGTCATTGATCAATTCTCAATGGATGAATACGATGGGTATATGCGGTTAGTAACGACCACTGGCTTTAGAGATACAGCCGTTAATCGGCTATATGTCTTTGAAAGACAAATTGTTGATAATCAATATTACTTAAATGTTGTTGGAAAAATTGAAAAGGGCCTCGGTAAACCAGGAGAAACGATTCGCTCTGCTCGTTTTAATGAGGATCAGGCAACCATTGTCACCTTTTTACAAGCAGATCCATTGTATGTAGTGGATATATCTGATCCAACTAATCCTACAATTGTGGGTGAATTAGAGATTTTAGGATTTAGCGTTTATCAACATCCGTGGAAAGATAATTATGTTATTGGGTTAGGATACGATGCATCTGAGACAGGCCGTGTAACGGGATTGAAATTATCATTATTTGATATAAGTGACCCGAATAATCCTTTAGAAGTTGGGCAGTCTTTGGTTTTTCCTTACCAGGAAAGCTGGATTTATACCAATGCTTTATATAATCACAAAGATTTATTTATTGATCCATCCCATGATTGTATTGGTATGACCTTTCAATCATCCTATTGGACCACTGGGAATTATTACAATGCTTATAGTGAATTTGTGATGTTTGATGTGGACCTTGATCGTGAAATACCCATTAACATTCTCCAAACTGTCAATCATTTTGATTATGGGAGAACTCCTGAAGATGATGCGGATTTAACAAGATTCTATTGGGATTATAGTTATGTCATCGATCGAGCTGTCCGTATTGGTGATTATTTATACGTTATCAGTGGCAATTTAATGACATCTCATCAATTGGGGGATGATTTTGCACCAGTAGAAGTTTTACCGTTTAATTAAAGTTATTCTTCATCAATGCCTTCTTGTGTCCATGGAAAAAAGATGTTATAATGAGTCATCCAAGGAGATGATGGAATGGCTCGATATGAAGAATACATTGACGGAATCATTGAAAAAGACGAAGTAGCTTTTGCTTCATTGTATGATGAAACCAAACAAGCAGTTTATGCCATGATCATCTCGATTGTACGAGATTCATCTATGGCCGAAGATTTAATGCAAGAAACCTATATGAGCGTGATTGAAAAGATACATCAATATGTTCGAGGACGGAATTTTTTGAGTTGGATATTGGTGATTGCTCGGAACAAAGCTATTGATTATTATCGTGTTCACAAAAAAACATTACTACTTGATCAGGAAGATCTAGATTATATAGGTAATACCACTCCTGCTCGTGGAGAAGATCAATTATTAGTAGCAGATATGCTTCAACAGTTATCACAGGTTGAACGAGGAATTTTTCTCCTTCACACTCTCAGCAATCTTTCTTTTCGCCATATTGCAACAGTGATGGAGATGCCGCTGGGAACAGTCTTGTGGCACTATAGTCGGGCGACTAAAAGAATTAAAGCATATCGGGAGGATTTATGAAAACATATCGCGAAAAAATCGATTTGATTAAATCGCAACTTGAAAATGACATTCCCTCACTTCCTTATGAAGTGATTAGGAATGCTCAAATAGAACCTCCTTATGAAAGAGGGATAGTTAGACAATATTCATGGTATCGATTGGTGTTTACAATGACTTGTTTGGTAATTATGGTGATTGGTGGTTCATTTTTTATTCATCATCAAAGAGCCAATGCTCCTGTAGAAGGAAATTTAGAGGATTTTTTAATGACTGAAGAGGCGGCCTCATTTGATCCTTTACCTCTAGTGACTATTACTTCCCTTTATCATGATAATCGTAAGTTATACAACCATTTCATGGATGATTTTACCAATGAAAATGTTCAATTTGTTCACTATTACTTATCACCACTCAATGAATTTCTTCAAATAAGTACGATTGAATCGATTGATTCTCAGTTTGGGTATGATTTTGGAGCATCTTATGTGATCCCTGGAATTCAAGGAGACGTATTAACATATCAACTATATTTCAATCGAAATTATGTTGATAACTTAACTGCGACTGTAGATGCGAAGGTAGTGTATCTGGATCAAATTTATGGTATTACCGGTCAAAAAACGGTCACTAATGACAAAACAGAGTTTATCTTATCTATTAAAATTGATGATAATAATTATGTTTCATTGAGTCGAGTGAATAGTAGTGGACAAGATATGTATACCTATGAGATTGTAAAAGACGAATTGACTATTACAAAATGTTCGATTTATCGTCGCAGTGACAATAATACTGTTTATTTACTACAAAACAAAGTGGATGATAATCAATCCATGTATGAGGCTCAATTAGGAACCCAAAAATTTATCATCGAATATATGACACTTACTGATCGTTATAAAGGGGGAGATCCCCTTTATGGATCGGTAGCTGTTGATTCATTCAATGACAATTCAAATGCTACGTTTGGAGTAATAACAGTTGAATTCGATCAGTCTATGGTTACTTATTCAGTGGTTTCTTCCAATACTGTTATTTATGAAGACAATGCTTTGCTAGAATAATGATTTTAAAAAAGTCAATCGGTTTTTTTAATAGGATTGACTATTTAATGAACTATCGATAAGATTATTATAAGAATATATGCAAAATAAAAAACCAAGCTCATTGCTTGGTTTATTTATTTAATAGTAGGTTTCATTAAGCACGTTTCACTAAACCTGATCTTAAAGCACGTGTTGAAACGTATACGCGTTTTACATTTCCGTTTTCATCAATGATTCTCACTTTTTGTAAATTAGCTTTCCAAGTGCGACGAGAAGCTTGAAGTGAGTGCGGACGGTTATTACCTGTGACGGTGCCTAAACCTGTAACATAGCATCGAGCCATAATCTGACCTCCTTACATTCTTAAACCTAAATTATTATACCACATATCCCTTTTCTTTGCAAGAAAAAACTATATCAATACTCCTTTTTTTCATTCATGGATAGATTGTGTTTATGTTCTTTTTTCTTGCAAATGCAATACAATTATGATATAATTATTAAGTGTTATTATTTTACGACCATATATTTGATAGCAACCCAATTATTTATAAGATGGAGGCACAATTAGTCATGCAAATAAACAAATTAGATGGCTCATTATTTAAAACACTCGTCATTAATGGGGCAGAAAATTTAAAGATAAATTATCAAGCAATTGATGCGCTCAACGTATTCCCAGTTCCAGATGGAGATACTGGAACGAATATGAAAATGACAATCGAAGGTGGAGTCAACGAATTAAAGAATTTTGATGAAAAGAATATATATGAAGTAGCAAAGAAATTATCTCGTGGTATGTTAATGGGAGCTCGTGGAAACTCTGGAGTTATTCTTTCTCAACTTTTTCGGGGAATTTACAAAGGATTTGAAGGATTTGCGACCATCAACGCGCTCAACTTATCAAAGGCATTTACAAGTGGAGTTGCACAAGCTTATAAAGCGGTCATGAAACCAGTTGAAGGAACAATTTTAACAGTTGCACGTGAAGCTAGTGAAAAACTAATGATTATTTCTTCTTCAAAAATGAGTATTAATGAATTTTTCGAAGAATTTATTTCTGAAGCAAGAGCTTCTTTAGAACGGACACCAGATCTTTTACCTGTTTTAAAAGAAGCAGGAGTTGTCGATAGTGGTGGAGCCGGATTTATTTGTATTTTAGAAGGAATGCAAAAAGCCTTGAATGGAGAATTTTTGTCTTCTTTAACTGTATCTGAAACTATGCATACTGCGGGAACGTTAGTTCTTCAAGCAACTGAAAAAACAGAATTTGGATATTGTACAGAGTTTATTTTACAATTAGAAGAAAAAAAGATTAAGGTTGAAGAGTTTACTGAACAACAATTAATTGATTTGATTTCTTCAATGGGTGATTCTTTGGTAGTTGTAAAAGATGATGACATTGTAAAAGTACACATTCATACTTTTCATCCTGGAGATATTTTAAATATTGGCCAACGCTATGGAGAATTCATTCATTTAAAGATTGAAAACATGTCGTATCAACACAATGAATTGACTCCTCAAGTTGTCCACGTTCAAGAAGGCCCTTGTCCATGTGGCGAAGTTCATCAAAAGAAACCCATTAAGCCGGAAAAACGCAAAAAATATGCAATCGTATCAGTTGCTAGTGGTGAGGGACTTATTAAAACTTTTAAAGAAATGGGAGCCGACTTCATTGTTGAAGGTGGACAAAGTATGAATCCATCAACGGAAGATTTCATTCGTGGCTTTGATACTTTAAATGCTGATCATATTTTAATTTTTCCCAATAATAAAAACATTATTTTAGCTGCTCAACAAGCTGCTAAAATTTATAAGGAAAGTAAAGTTTGGGTAATTGAATCAAAAACATTGGCTCAAGGGTTTTCTGCACTCACCATGCTTGATCTCAATGGAGAACCTCAAGACATTATCGATGAAATGAATCAGGTGATGAGCCATGTGACAACCGGACTTGTTACTTATTCTATACGAGATACCACACTTGAAGGACTTCAAATAAAAAAGGCAGACCATATTGGTATTGTCGATAACAAAATAGTTACATCACATCGTCGACGGATAGAGACAGTGAAAGACCTTTTATCAAACGCAATAAATCCTGATAAGGAAATCATTACTGTTATTTATGGTCGTGATGTTGAGCATCGTGAATTGTCAGAAGTGGTTAAATATATTGAGAAAAATTATAGTAATCTTGAAGTAGAACTCATTGAAGGTAATCAAGAAGTCTATAGTTATATTCTAGCAATAGAATAGATCAGGGCTTTCAGCCCTTTTTCTTTTAAGGATGGTATGAAAATGGAATTATCACAATTAGATTATATAACCGTTAAAACGGTTCAAACCTTAAAAAAGCTAGGCATTGAAACAGTGATGGATCTATTATTTTATTATCCAACTAAATTTGATGACTATACGATTATTCCTTATGAAGAGGCAGAGATTAATAAAAATGTTACTATTGCTGGAATTGTACAAGGAAAACCGAACGTTGCTAATGTTAAATCAAATTTAAGTGTAATGAATTTTTATTGTGATGTTGATGATCATAAAGTGAGAATCACTATTTTTAATCGTCATTTTTTACGAACGAAAATTCATTATGGAAAATATGTACGATTAACTGGTAAATTTGATGACAGTAAAAAGAAATTTGTTGCTGCTGAGATTGTTTTTGATGAACTTGGAAATGATATCAATCCTATTTTTAATATTAAGGGAGTGGATGATAAAAAAGTTCTTGAACTAAAAGAAAAACTGTTTTATGACTATCGTCATGAATTAGTAGAAGATCTTCCCCTCGGTTTGAGAGATAAATATCATCTCATTTCTATTGAAGAAGCGATTCGATTTATTAATATTCCCGAAACGATTGAGGAAACACAACAAGCAGTGTATCGTATAAAATTTGAAGAGTTATTAAAGTATCAATTAAAAGTAAAATATATGTTATATCAACGGAAAAATCATCCTGAGGGAATAGCCATATTATATGATTGTTCATTAGTCAAAGCCTTTATTCAATCGCTTCCTTATACGCTTACAGCGGATCAACGAGTGAGTCTTGAGGCAATTCTTCAAGATCTTTCTTCAAATTATAAAATGAATCGGTTATTACAAGGAGAAGTTGGAAGTGGAAAAACAGTGGTTGCTGCCATTGCTTTATATGCAGTTACTACTGCTGGATATCAAGGAGCCATCATGGTTCCAACGGAAGTATTAGCTTATCAACATTATCAAACTTTCACTAAATTATTCGAAAAAACATCGATTAATGTGTCGTTATTAACATCTTCAATTT
>JBAYFA010000057.1:0-7268 GCA_041667425.1 Bacilli bacterium | reverse complement strand
TCATCCCATCCAGTAATTCTACCTCCATACCTAGAATCAGTTTGAATCGTTCGCGTAGCGAGAACCCCTTCACCATATCCATAATTACAAAGAATCGAAAGAGTGTAATCCATCCCTCCATTGAGAGAAACCACACTTCCACTTTGTTCTCCAATAACTAAAGGAATACGAATACGCTCTAATTGATTAGTTATTGATAAATATAAGGTCCCTGATATAATTGTTGAATCAGGATCTTCCACTGCTACATGATAAAAAATTTCATTTCCATAAGGCTCTACTTGGTAAAAAGTCCCTATCGGAGTGCGTGTGGAAAGACTAATCGTTGCCACAACAGCGACGACCGTAATGGCAAATGAACTCATCCAATGTAGGACGATTCGTCTTTTTCGATTGGTTGAAAACTGTTTTATACGGCTTTTCCCATTCATCCATATCACCCCTCATTATCATTATAAACTCATTAAAAATAAAACACAATATAAAAATTTTAAAAAAAGACCCCAAAGGGTCTATTGTTCTTCTTCTGCTTCTTCTTGACGATGTTTAATCACTTTATTACGAGCAAATTCTTCTCGTTCTTTTTCTTCTAAAGCATCAGATATATATTTGATATTTATCTGAAAATTAGGAATAACAACATTTTTCAAGGCATTGGCCCGTTTCTTTGCTTTCAAAATTGCACTAGCTAATCGATAAGCCGTATTATCCACTTCTGCTAAGCGAATTGTTAAGTCTCTTGCTTTGATAAAACAAGTAAACGCATAATCAAATTTGGAGTTGGTTGCTCCAAATCCATACGTTACTTGAATAGGTTTGGCTTCATACTGAATAATCGGAATTTCAACGCCCATGATGCTCCGATAAGTAATCTCAAGCCCTTGATCCACAGGTATGGCTTTCGCAATATCTCCAATTATTCCCAGCGATATATTGGCTTCTTGAAGAGCCATATAGGCAAGGCGATAATTTCGGGCAATCTCTTGACGAATGATGCGAACCTCATCAATATGTTGCATCATTTCACGAATCAAGATATTACGCTTGCGATCCATCAACTCATATCCTAAGTGAGCAAGTTCATTGGATTTTTTTAAAGCAAGAAGATTTCCTTTGGTTGGAAAATATTGATTGCTTGCCATCGCTATTGTCCTTCAGATCGATTAACCGTCCGAATGATGGATTTTGGACGAATATTAAATTTAGAAATCGCCATTTCATGATTATAATATTGATCTATGGTATCTTCTTGAATCCGATCGAGCTCCGTTTTTGGCAAAATCGATAAAAGACTCCACCCCAAATCAAGCGTATCTAAAATGTCTCGATTTACTTCTTTGCCTTGGCCTAGAAATTGCTTTTCAAACAAGTCTCCATACACCAAATATTGTTGATCGATAGAAGAGAGCTCATCTTCTCCAATAACAGAAGCAAGACTTCGAGCATTTTGAACCTTTGAATAACTAGCAAATAATTGATTACTTAAGATTGAATGATCTGCTCGGGTATATCCTTCCCCAATTCCATCTTTCATCAATCGCGACAAGGAAGGCAAAACCCCAACTGGGGGTGTAATCCCTTTATGATATAACTCTCGATCAAGAACAATTTGACCTTCAGTAATATAACCAGTCAAATCAGGAACAGGATGAGTAATATCATCATTAGGCATCGTCAAAATAGGAATTTGAGTAACCGAGCCATTGGTACCAATAACAATGCCCGCTCGTTCATACAAAGACGCCAAATCGGAATATAAATATCCAGGATATCCTTTTCGTCCAGGAATTTCCCCTTTACTACTAGAGAATTCTCGCAAGGCCTCGCAATAAGCAGTCATATCCGTCATAATGACAAGAACATGCATATGATGAGTGTATGCGAGATATTCGGCGGTTGTTAAAGCAACCCGAGGGGTAATGATTCGCTCAATGATGGGATCATTGGCAAGGTTAATAAACATGGCTACATGACTCATGACGCCCGCTTCCGAGAAAGACCGTTTAAAATAATCAGCCACATCATTTTTAGCACCCATAGCAGCAAATACAATCGCAAAATTGGATCCATCCCCATCGGATAGCCGAGCTTGTTGAACAATTTGAACGGCTAGTTCATTATGTGGTAATCCTGATCCCGAAAAAATTGGAAGTTTCTGTCCACGAATCAATGTTGTTAGAGCATCAATGCTACTAATGCCTGTTTGAATGTAATTTCGAGGATAAACCCGAGATACTGGATTCAAGGCAGCCCCATTAATGTCACGCTGTTGATCAATATAAATCGGTCCCATATCATCAATGAGATCGCCACTTCCATTAAAGGTTCGTCCTAAGATTTCCTTTGAAAGCGACATCATCATCGGATGACCTAAAAATTCAATTTTGGTATTCGTAAGAGATAATCCACTCGTGCCTTCAAACACTTGAATGGCAACCTTCATTCCATCGATTTGAACGACCCGTCCACGACGAGTTGTTCCATTGGAAAGTTGAATATCCACCACTTCTTCATATCCAACCCCTTTGACTTGATCAAGAACAATGAGAGGCCCATTGATGGATTTTAGTCCAACATGTAATATACTCATATAGTGCCTCCTCTCACACGATGGCATCGATGACTTCATCGATGCGATGTAAATAGTCATCAAATTTTGATAAGTCATTATTAGGAATATCATATTTCATTTTAATGACATATGCAAAAATACCAGTTTTAGTGACCAAACGAAAAGAAATACCTTTGGTAATCACTTCTTTTGAACGATGATATAAATATAAAATCACATCCATCATCCTTAATTGTTTGATTAAAGGAACATACGTATCTTCTGGATGGAACGCATTTTGTTGGAGAAAGCCAACTCGAATAACTTTTCCAATCTCAATCACTAATTTTTCTTCATCAGGAAGCACATCACTTCCAATGAGTTTCACAATTTCCATCAGTTTGGTTTCTTGAGTAAGCAATGTAATCAACTCTTGCCGATGCCGCAAAAAACGCACATCAACGTGTTCATTATACCATTTTGTTAAATCAGGAATATATTCTGAATAACTCGTATTCCAATTGATTGCCGCATAATGACGTTCATAAGCGAGTTGCTTATCCAATGCCCAAAATGAACGAACAAACCGTTTAGTATTTTGAGTAACTGGTTCCGAAAAATCTGCTCCTTGCGGAGAAACAGCTCCAATAATAGAAACGGACCCAATATCATGGTTCATCGTTTCTACATATCCAGCTCGTTCATAAAATTGAGAAATACGGCTAGGTAGATAAGCCGGAAATCCTTCTTCAGCAGGCATTTCTTCCAAACGACCAGAGATTTCACGAAGAGCTTCTGCCCATCGTGAAGTAGAATCCGCCATCACCGCCACATGGTAACCCATATCACGATAGTATTCAGCAATCGCAAGTCCCGTATAAATAGAGGCTTCTCGAGCCGCAACTGGCATATTAGAAGTATTGGCAATGAGAACGGTTCGATCCATCAATGGACGATTGGATTTCGGATCAATAAGTTGTCCAAATTCTTCTAAAATTTGCGTCATTTCATTCCCACGTTCACCACATCCCACATACACAATAATATCAGCATCACACCATTTTGCAAATTGATGTTGCATCATCGTTTTACCAGAACCAAATCCCCCTGGAACTGCTGCAGCTCCTCCCTTAGCTATCGGGAAAAGCGTATCAATAACACGTTGGCCAGAAATAAGAGGAATGGATATTGGAAGTCGTTGAGTCACAGGACGTGGAGTTTTAATAGGCCATTTTTGAAGGAAAGTCAATTCATGAAGTTCTCCCGCCTCATCTTTGAGGGTAAGAATCACATCATGAATGGTATAGTCTCCTACTGGAGCAATAGACATAACGACCCCTTTTAAATAAAGGGGAATCATCAATCGATGTTCAATCAAAGTTGTTTCTGGACAAGATGCGTATATTTGTCCACCGATTACTTGATCACCAACCGCTACTTTGGGAGTAATATGCCAACGACGGGCCTCATCCAAAGGAGCAAGATGACTGCCATTAGGAATAAAAGCACCGTGTTGGTCAAATAAAGTTTTAAGCGGACGTTCAATCCCATCAAAAATATTTGAAAGAAGTCCAGGACCTAACACAACCGAGATGGCCTCTCCCGTAGGAGTCACTTCTTCACCTACTTGAAGTCCCGTTGTTGATTCATATACTTGAATGGTTGTAAACTGTTCATTGACACCAATAACTTCCCCGATGAGTTGAGCTGTGCCAACATAGGCCATTTCTAACATCGAAAAATCCTTGCTGTCCTTTACCTTTACAACAGGTCCATTAATTGAGTAAATTGTATTTTTATTCATGTTCACGCCCTATTCTTCAATGAAAAGATGAGAATTCTCATAAAACCATTGTTTCTTACGAGATAATTGTAAATCAATGGTTTCATCGATGGTAATTCCTTGGTCGATCATCTCAACTAAAAATCCACCTAATTGGATGGTCTCATCTTCCTTGATGGGATATGTGTTAATACATAATTCTTTAATCAGTACTTTTAATCCATGATCTTTTTTTGCAATGTGAATAACCGCTGGCGATTTAAAGGGAAAAGATGACAATTTATTTCTCATTGATACCAAGTAGTCAGGACTTTTTACATATTGAGACAAGCGATTTGTCACTTCTACCATAATTGAATTGAGCAAATCTTCTCGATATTGAATTAAATCACGACGAGCAGACGTCAAAATATCATTTAAGGTCTGGCGATGTTTGATTTTTAAATCATCTAAATCACGACCCAATGTTGAATTGATTTCTTCAGACACTTGTTTTTCAATATGCTCTAATTCTTTGGCTTTAATAATATCAAGCTCATGTTGAAGCTTCTTAATTTGACGATTAGAGACGTCTTTTATTTCTTTTTGAAAATATTTTAAAATTTCATCTTCGTTAAAAAATTCCATAATTCCCACCTTTATATCTTGACGCCAATAGCTTCACTAATGCATCGATCAACAGCAACTCCAACTGATTCCGATCCATGACGGTCTGGTATTTCAACAATCAAGGTATTGGGATCATGAAGTTTTAATTCAGAAATGATTTCAGGGCAACATTCGACAATTTTCGTGGTAATAAGCACCACTGCAATGGATGGATCTTGTAAGACTTTTTCTAGTGCTTCCAAAAAAACGCCTTTTTCATGCACGACCATGCCCTCAATACCCACCAGTCGTAATCCAACTTGGGTATCAACGTTATCACTGAACAAGAAAAACTTCATAATACCCCTTCTTTCTTTAATCGGTTTTTACAGTTTATTAATGATTAAAATTGAAATAAGTAATCCATAAATCGCAACTCCTTCACCAAGAGCAACGAAAATTAAAGATTTACCAAAGTTTTTTTCATTTTCAGAAAAAGCACCAATGGCAGCAGGCGCAGCCGCCGCAACCGCAACCCCAGCACCAAGTGCTGACATACCTGTTGCAAGAGCAGCACTTAAGAAGCCCAACCCTTGAGCAATCGATCCCGTCATTTGATCAACAACTTCATCGGCAGCACTAACATTTACTTTTAAAATTTCAAACGCTACAATCGTCAAAATGGCAGCAAAGAACAAAGCAATGTGGGTGTTAAACCGAATTTTTGTCTGTTTGGCGGTTGTCTTACCTTGAAATACCTTAATCAGTGGTAACAAGACAAGAATCACTAAAATAAGTGGTAATATAATTTCAATAATATTTAACATATTTTCCTCCAAATGTTAATTTAATGTTTCAAATGCAATGCCATCGGCTTGATAATAGCGCGAGAACATTTCATAAAATTCTAACCGTAATACTTGAATTCCAACAATCAAGCCTTCAAGTCCCATTACAAAGAGATTACCTAGAATAAGAACAACAATACTTCCAGCTCCCCCTGTCATTTGCATCAGTGAATAGACAACGAGCATCATCCCTGCATGACTCAAAACGAACCCGCCAACCCGAAGGAAGGACATCGTATTGGTAATGTATGATAAGATGACTTCAAAGAGTTCAAAGAATCCTTCAACGAAAAATCCACCAAATCCATTCGGAAACATCTTTTGATGATGTAGCTTTCGTTCAAGTGGCTCTTTTAAGAAAATCATCAAAAGCGGAACAATCACAAAAACAGCAATAGTCACCAAATTGATGATATTAGCAATCCCCGTTAAGGATAAAGCTGCCCCCACCAACACAAAAGCATAAAATATGAATCCTGAAAGACCATTATGAGACAGCAGTGCTTCTGCATAATTTTTTCGTTTTATATTGATAATAATACTCAACAATATCGATGATAAAATGATAACAGCCCCAATGGCGACTGCTGCAATAAGAAGGGTCATGGTGAAGTCTCCATTCATTATATGAATAGGCTTATGAGCCAGCCCTAAAACATCCGTGTAAAATGGAGTGAGAATCTCTTCATTTCCAAAAAAGGATCCATACAACAATCCGAATAGACTTGAAAATATCCCGATTCGCATCCCAATAGCTCCTAATCGAAGACCTTTCCATTTCCAGAATAGCCACCCAATCAGAATAAGGAGAAGGCCCTGACCCAAATCACCAAACATCATTCCAAATAATAAGGAATACGTAATGGCAACAAAGGTGGTTGGATCAAATTCTCCATATTTGGGGAGTCCATACATTTCTACAAACATTCCAAATGGTTTGGAAAACCATCCATTTTTAAGTTTTGTTGGGGGGGTAATACGCCTATCAGACGTAGCTGGACGAATTTCAATATCAAGCCCTTTTAATTCTTTAAAGTGTCTATCAATATTATCTAAGTTAGCTTCTTCAATAAATCCAGAAATCGTAAATCGATCTCCCAACCCCACAACATATTTCTTCGCTTCATAGAGTTTATCAAGGAAAAGAAGTTCTCCTTTAATATTAGAAATACTATTGGTTTCATCTTTAATAGTGAGTTGTATCTCTGATATGTTTTCAGCGATTTGCTGTTTCGCCAGTTTAATTTCTTTCATCAAGGTTTCTTTTGCTTTTTTAGGAGTTCCTCGAACAAATTCAGGAATATGAATACGTTCAAAAAATAAGGATGAAAAAATATTGTCAACTTCCCGTTCATATTCATTGGTAGTCATGTAAATACAAGTCGTATGACTTTTATCGCTCGAAAACGTCTTAATAATAAAGGGGCGATTACGATAATACCGTAGTTTCCCAACACTGTCAAGTGGCATTCGTCCAACCCGAGCAACCGTATATTTA
>JBAYFA010000056.1:0-7303 GCA_041667425.1 Bacilli bacterium | reverse complement strand
CTAATATGTGATCAATCGTCACTTGAATATTGGCCAAGTGAGGGCCAAAAAACTCAAGAGTCGACTGAGCAGGAAAATGATTCCGTTGCTCAATCGTTGCTTGCTGTGTGGTAGGATCATAAGCAAGCACGATGCCAACAAATTCCTTTGTTGGAGTAGAAGTTTCTTCATACAAATGCCCATCACTTCGTGGAGTTCCTTGTAGGAAGCCTATGGAAAACGGTCGATTTTCCGCTTTCGCAATTTCCTCGTAATATGGGTCAAGTGAGACAAGTGTTCCTTCGTAATAATCATCAATGAGCATTCGATATGCGCGCACCACGGTTGCAATGTAATACTCTGATTTCATCCGTCCCTCAATTTTTAAAGAATCAAGTCCCATATCAATAAGCTGTGGAATAAGAGAAATCGCACACAAATCTTTTGACGCAATTTTAAATGTTGGATATGGTCCAATTTCTCCATCAACGATTAAATCATAATCCCAACGACAAGAATGAGCACATCCTCCCCGATTGGCATCTCGATTAACCATGTAATTGCTTAACATGCATCGTCCAGAATAAGCTGAACACATACCACCATGAATAAAGACTTCTAGACCTATTGATGTGTGAGGTCTAATCGCTGCCAGTTGATTCAAATCAAGTTCACGAGCAAGTACTACTCGTTTCACTCCTAAGGAGTGAAAATATTCACATGCAGCATGATTTGTAATCGAAAGTTGCGTACTTAAATGAACTTCCATTGATGGGGTTCGATCAAGAGCCGTTTGCATAATATGCATGCTCGAAGTAATAATCGCATCCACTCCTATCAATGATAAAAAATCAAGATATGTTTCAAGACCTGTAAAATCTTCATTATGTGGAATAATATTCATCGTCACATAAACTTTCTTTCCATGAAAATGAGCAAAAGTACAGGCTTCACGAATGTCTTCAAGAGAAAAATTGCTAGCACGAGCGCGCAAACTAAAAGTTTTTCCACCAATATAAACAGCATCTGCACCATATCGAATGGCTGTTTTAAACTTCGACAAATTTCCTGCAGGGGCAAGTAATTCAATTTTTTTCATTTTGTCCCTCCTCTAAAATGAGAGGTTTTCGATACAAGAATCCCGAAGTGGTATAAGGATAATATGTTAATAAACTATCGTAGCCCGCTTGAGTGGGCTGAGAGGTAATAGCCTTATGATAAATAGATAAAATAGCCAGCAAATCTTCTTCTTTCATAAAATGAGGATTGATAAAGAAAAAAATAGCCTCATGAAGAGCAGGTAATTCTTGATATATTGCATAACGTTGTTGATTGTAAATAAGAGTTCCATCATTATTTTCAACACCAAAATACAATCCTTTAGTAGTTCTTTCTTGCATCTTAAAAATTGAAGTTCCTTCTAAGGGGGTCAATTGATATTTTTCGCGATAACTCGATAATAATTGACGTTTAGAATAAAAAATCAAAGAATGAGCATACCCTTCAATGCAAACATTACCAACATGAGAAATGCTAATCAAATCATCTAAAGGAAGTTCATGAGAAATCACAATATCTATCCCCTTAGATTGATAGAAACGAGCATCTTGGCTGCTACAATTCAATGTTTTTGCATTAAAAATTAATTGCCCTTTAAACCCTAATTCACTTAAAATGGCATAGACCGCCATGTCAGAATAAATAACATAGTCAAAGTGAAGCAGTTGACAATGATGCAAATACTGTTCTAATAACAACAAATCATCTTCTTGCATAATGCGATCAACACGAAGAGCAACGGGTTTGTTTACACGTGAAAGAGCAATCACAGCAGACTCTAATTGATCAAAATGAAGATTAGTTGGAGCATATAATCCAAATTCTATGCTTCCAATGACAAATAGGTCAGCTTGATAATGAGATAAATGATTCCAATCAAATACCTCCGTGGCTAGTTTTAACATTTTTCACTCACCGCAATTCCATCCCCAATTGATAAAAAGGTCGTTTTATATTTTTTGTTTTTTGCCAACCATTCATTATATTCTTTAATTTTACGAATCAATGCTCGTAAATTACGACTTTCAATTTTTTCTTTCGTTGTAACCAGCCCATGAAAAAGCAAGTTGTCACTGACAATCAATCCATGAGGACGCAATAATCCTTCAAATCGCTCAAAAAACTTAATATACTGTGCTTTAGCAGCATCAATAAAGATTAAGTCATATTGGGACTCTAAAGTCGTCAAATCAATACTCAGCGCATCAGCATGATGGATACATATTTGAGATTGACGTTTACTCCTTTTTACAAATCGATTGGCCATCGTAACAAGCGCTTCGTCTCGTTCAATGGTATCGATGTGAATTTGCGAATTGAGTCGTGCCATTTGAATGGCACTATAGCCAATAGCCGTTCCAATTTCTAAAATTTTGGTGACTTGACACAAATGAACTAGCTGTTTAAGATACAAGAGTCCCTCATCTTGCATGATGGGGACTTTTTGTTCAATAGCATATTGCTTCATCTCATCAATCACTTTTGAAGTAGATGCTTTATTTAATTTTGAGAAATAATCATTCATACTATTACCTCTGATTATTTCTATTATAGTTTAATTTTCATCTTTATTCAAGTTTTTTACATAACGAATGTATTTTTTCGCAAAAATAGTGGCTTCTTTATATCGAGAACACGTTTCTAATAAAAACAAATATGTTTCAACAAAGTATGGTGTATAGAGTCGATGTTGATGAACAGCCATATAAGGTAAAATGCGCGCCTTCATATATTCCATCACATCAGATGCCTTTTCTTCGTTTAACTGTAACAAAATTAGTTTAATAAAAATAATTTCTTGCTCACTCTTTTTATCCAATGCAAAGGACTTCAGTTCACTCATAATCTCAGGAATCAACGTGTCATAGTGAGGGCGAACAAGTGGATGATCCACCCCCCTGCGAACCGCCAAAGCAAATAAGGCAAGAAGTGAGGGGGTTTTGTCTTCTAAATCTTGATAATCTGCAATCAACTCGTGTTCTCTACCGGTACGAATCAACATTAAATACTTCGAATACCGATATTCATGTCGATATTCTTCAGGAATATAATCATATTCCATGGCCATGATTTCTTGATAAGCCAAATCTTCTTCCCATTGAGTTTCAAGATACAGCATTTTATTACGAATTTGCTTTTTTAATGGATAAGTATATAAATAATTACTTTGTAATTCATTATAATATGACAAAATATGAAGATCATCTCGTAGGGATAAAGCCACTAAAAATCGTTCTTCATGATATAAAGCTTTCATTTCAGGATATTCTTTATACATATTTTTTTGAATATGTAATAATTCCTTTGCTTCCAAGAATCTTTCTGTTTTAATATACAACTCAATGGTCACCGTAGAAAGCACTAAAACTTGATAATCATTCAAGGTTGTTTTAACGGCATCAACCTTTTCAATTTCTCTCGCACATTGATCATACATTTCCATAGCAAGATAATAAAAACAAATAGCCAACGCATTTTGAGCAATAAAATATGAACTTTGTGCTCGGTCAAATAATTCTTGTAACCGATCACAATCATGACGCAAATATGATTTAATCATATCACACAAATAATTAGTCATATCACAAGCTTGCAACAGGTCATAATTAATTCCCACATTATCAAATAAAACCCGCAAAACATCCTCATCTGGTAATAATAAGTTATTTTCATACTTTGACACATAACTTAAACTACAAATTTTTCCAACAACAGCATTAAGAGTTTTTCCGAGTGAAAGTCGTGCACTTTTAAAAGTAGATGCAAAGGGTGAATAAACAAATTGTTTACGACTCTTCTTTCGGAGAACTACGAATGATTCATAGTTAATTAGTAATTTCCGATTCAATTTTTTTCTCTCCTTTTTTTATTAAAAATGTTGTATGTATAAATGATCATGAAAAACAAACCCTCAAAAAGAAGGTTTCTGATCATCGATAAAACAACACTTGAGATTATAATATAAAAACGAAAAAAAAGCAATGACAAAAGAAATTTTTATAAAAATATAACGTATTCTTTTATTTTTTTACGTAAAACATATGGATTAGACACTTTTTTTTCAAGGGCAACATAAAATTCTTTTTGATGATTCGGAACCAATAAATGAGTTAATTCGTGATAAATAACATACATCATCAACTCATCAGGAAGCATTATTAACTTGGTATTCAATACAATATGACGTTTTCCAATATGACAAACACCCCATCGTGTTTTCATTTTTCGAAAACGCAGACTCACATCCCCATAAGGAATAGCTGCTTCATTAAATTTTTTTGCAATCTCACATTGAACTTCACTTAATAAAGTTTCAATCCCACCAAAACGATAATAAATGACCTCTCCTTGAATATGATAAGGATCGACTAACTGATCATCTAGCTGAATATGATAGACAAATCCCTGTAATAAGAGTTGATTAGGCAATAAAAAAACCCGTTCATTCATTTGTTTGATAATCCAATCATAATGTGATATGACCATAGTTTCTACCATCAACCGTGAAAGTTTTGTGGGAGTCGTAATCCGCAATGAATCCTTACCAATCACGCGAAGCGTGGTCCGCTTAACCTTTTTTACTTTTATATCAATTTGAAAATACTGATGATTAATAACGATATCCATGGCCTCACCTTTTTAATATTCCTTTTTCAGCAAAACTGTAATAGCAATTAGCACCAATAATAATGTGATCAATGAGCTTAATTCCCATCGTTTCACATGCTTCATAAACCATGTGAGTCATGTTTTTATCCATTTGTGATGGATTTGCATTTCCAGATGGATGATTATGAATCAGTACAATGGCATATGCGGAATATTTTAATCCCCACTTAAGTATATCACGTGGATGAAAAACTGTATACTCTAAAGTTCCAATTGAGAGGGTTTTCTTAGCAATCACTTGATTTTGGACATTCAAAAACAAACAGACGGCGTTTTCTTGTTTCAAATTTTGCAAAGAATGACGGACGTATTCATAAATCATGTAAGGAGAGGTAAGTTTATCTTTAAACGCATGAACTGATGACATTCTTTTCCCCAACTCCATGGCCGCTTGCAATTCAATGGCTTTCGTTTTTCCAATGCCATTAATAATCATCATTTCTTCTAATGTTGCTTCTGCTAATAAGGATATAGTTTCAAAATGAATGGTTAAATGACGAGCTACGTCCATGACCGATTGATCCTTCGTTCCTGTGCGTAATAAAATCGCTATTAATTCATAATCAGCAAGTGCCTCAGGACCCATCTTTTCAAGGCGCTCGCGTGGACGTTCACCCATAGGAATTTGTTCCATCATCATTTTCATATCAATACCTCACTCTATATTCATATATTAGCCCGTTTTCTTCTTTTTTACTATTTTTTTCTACAAAACAAAAAGATGATTCCCCATTATACCAGGAATCATCTTAATTTATTCTAATGAATTATTTTTCGACGAAGTTCACTCACAAAGAATAAACTCCCACAAAAAATATTAATAGTACTGAGATCTTTGCGACAAACCGCTATGATTTCATCTATATCATCCATCACTTTTTTATTGAGATGATGAGACAAATCATATAAATGCAACGCCTCATCACTGCGTTTATACATAAAATGCGTGAAAATCATCTCTTCAACCAATGGTTCTAGCTGAGGAATCATATGTTCTTTGGCTTTATTTGATGATACCGCAAAAATAAGACGAATGTGATGATCTTTTTTGACCATTGAAATAAACTCGCACAATCGATGAATGGCATCAATATTATGTGCTCCATCCAAAATCATAAGGGGAGTCCGTGAAACAACTTCGAGTCGACCTGGCCACCGTGCATTCCCTAACCCCTCTACCATCGCTTCTTTAGTAACAGGAAGGATATCCTGTAGTAGTTTGATTATTTCAATTGCCATAATTGCATTCTCAATTTGATAATATCCAAGCAAATTTAAAGTAATGTTTTCATAGTCCTGATAGGAAAATATCGTTGATGTAAAATCGACTTGATAACTGGAAATATCACGTTTATCGACCACCGTCAGTGGAGCATGAAGAGCACTAGTCGCGTTCATAATTTGCGTTAAATGTGCTTCATCACGAAGAGTCACGAAGGGCGTATAGGCTTTCACAATCCCCAATTTATTGTCCCAGATGGCTTCAAGCGTGTTTCCTAAAATATTCATATGATCAAATGTCACATTGGTAACGGCACTTATTAAAGGAAAAATGACATTGGTACAGTCAAGTTTTCCTCCAATTCCAACCTCAAACACGACAACATCGAGATCTTTTTGATCCGCAAAATACAAAAAAGCGAGCAATGTAACAAACTCAAAAAAGGAAGGATGTCGTATTGGTAAGGCATCTAATACGGGATAGTAGGATAAAATATAATTTCCATAATATAAAATATCCGCGTCCGTAATATACTCATCATTGAGGGTAATGCGTTCATTAAAACACACAATATACGGTGAAGTATAAGTTCCAACATGATACCCTTGAGCCAATAACACGGACTTCACATAAGTCACTGTAGACCCTTTTCCATTGGTTCCGCCAATGTGAATAAATTTAGATTTGGTTTGTGGATTACCGAATATCTCACAAAGAGAAAACATATAATCAAGTGATTCTTTTTTCTCATTACGACGTTGAGTCTCTATAAAAGCAATTAAGTCTTTCACTTCAGTAAACATTCATTTTCACCTTATTTTCATTGTTACAGTTGTGTGTATTCATTTAATAATTGTTCAATTTCTTGAAGACGTTGTTGATATTGTTGTAATTTTAGTTGTTCCTCAGTTACTTTTGAAGCGGGTGCTTTTTGAATAAAAGAGGCGTTTTGTAACATCTTTTCACATCGAGTGACTTCTTGAGTCATCTTTTGTTTTTCTAAAGTTAATTTGGCAATTGCATCAGTTAGATTTAAAATATTTTTCATGGGGATAAGCAGAGTAATTCGATCAATCACGATGAGGCTACACCCCACTGTATCTTGTGATTCCTCCGTCATTGTGAGCTTTTGCGTATGACAAAACTTTTCAATAATAGCCTGATTTTTCTTTAAAAAGTTCATGGCTTTACGATCTTTCACTTGAAGAATGAGGTCAATGGCTGTTTTATTCGTGATATTTTTCGTAGCCCGAAGATTACGAACAGAAGTAATCACATCAAAAATCATTTTCATATCACTCAACACTCGATATTCATAACTTGGAACTTTTGTTGGCCATGTCGCAATAGTAATAGATTGTTCATGAAGTTGCG